>CAKQBC010000005.1 GCA_934215995.1 uncultured Bacillus sp.
ATGAAATGAAAGGATACATAGACGCATTATCGGCCGGCGAAGTGTACCCGGCATTATCAAAAACGATGCAGCGAATGGTCAAAGAATGCAAAAGGGAATATGAGCTCAATACGAAGATTCCGGCTGAAGAGCATAAGGAATACACGGTTTTGACAACCAAGGCGGAAAGCGTCTGGGAAGAAGCGAAAGCAAAATCGGATTTCAAGCTGTTCGAGCCATATTTAGAAAAGATTGTTGCCTATAACCGCAAGTTCATCGGCTATTGGGGCTATGGAAAGAATAAATATGATACGCTCCTTGACCAATATGAGCCGGGGATGACAGTGGAAATCCTCGATGAGGTGTTCGGGAAACTGAGGGAGGAAATTGTCCCGCTTGTTAAGAAGATTGCGGACAGCGGAAATAAGCCTGATACAGGCTTTTTATTCAAGCACTTCCCGAAAGAAAGGCAAAGGGAATTCAGCCTGGAAATCCTGAAGCAGCTTCAATATGATTTCGAAGCAGGCCGCCTTGATGAGACGGTCCACCCATTTGAAATCACGATCAATTCCAATGATGTCCGCGTAACGACCAAATACGATGAAGATGATTTCCGTTCCGCTGTATTTGGGACGATCCATGAATGCGGCCATGCCATCTATGAACAGAATGTTTCGAAGGACCTGATGGGAACGCTTCTGGCTTCAGGGACATCGATGGGAATCCATGAGTCGCAGTCCCTTTTCTTTGAAAACTTCATTGGCCGTAACTACAGTTTTTGGGAGCATAACTATGGGTTGCTGCAGGAAACGGCCCCGGCCCAGTTTTCCGGCATTTCATTAAATGAATTCTACAGGGCCATCAATGAATCAAAACCGTCTCTGATCCGCATAGAGGCAGACGAACTTACATATCCTCTCCATATTATGGTCAGATATGAAATTGAAAAAGCATTGATGAATGAAGAAATAGAGGTAAAAGACCTTCCGGAAATCTGGAATGCGAAATATGAGGAGTATTTAGGCATCAGGCCGGCAAATGATGGGGAAGGCATCCTTCAGGATGTTCATTGGGCAGGCGGAAGCTTCGGTTATTTCCCATCTTATGCCCTTGGCTATATGTATGCGGCACAATGGAAACATGAAATGCTGAAAAGCATCCCGAATTATGACGCTTTGCTTGCTGAAGGCAATATCACACCGATTAAAGAATGGCTAACGGAACATATTCACCAATACGGAAAACTGAAGGAACCGATCGAGCTGCTCCGCGATATAACGGGTGAAGGGCTGAATGTCCAGTATTTGATCGATTACCTGAAGGATAAGTATGCAAACATCTATAGCTTGAATGATTAGATTGAACGGCGGGGATCCTGGCCTGTTATTCCCGCCTTCAATACCGGCGAGGGGAAATGATGAGCAATACAGCAAAAACATACAAATATAGTATATATATAGTAGCGGCCGCTTTTTTCTGGGGAATGATCGGCATCTTTGTGAAAGGTTTGGACAGCCTTGGCCTTACGTCTATGGAAATTGTCACAATCCGTGTGATGTTTTCAACCCTATTTCTTTTTCTGATCGGGATTCTTACTTCCAAACAGAAGCAAATGAAAATATCGTTCCGCCACGTCTATCTGTTTATTGGAACAGGTGTCCTGAGCATTGCATTCTTTAACTGGGCTTATTTTACGAGCATGCAGATGATTTCGATATCAGTGGCGGTCATCCTTCTATATACAGCTCCTGCATTCGTGATGGTGATGTCGGTTCTGTTTTTGGGAGAGAAACTGACAGGCATGAAAGTCGCCCTGCTGCTGCTCACGATGACCGGCTGTTTCCTCGTGACCGGAATAACAGGAGGGGAAGGTATTGGGGAAGGCCGCTGGATTGGCTATCTGATTGGCCTTGGAAGCGGATTTGGCTATGCTCTGTACACTATTTTCGGAAAATTCGCAATCAGGAAGTATTCAAGTTTCACAGTCAGTTTCTACACCTTTTTGGTTGCCTCATTATTTCTGATTCCTTTGACGAAAATTTGGAATGTGCTCTCTTTGCTTTTAAATATGAAGGGCATAGCTCTCGTACTTGGGCTAAGCTTGGTTTCAAGTGTCCTTGCGTATATTTTATATACGGAGGGACTTAAGGAAGTGGAAGGAAGCAAGGCTTCCATCCTGGCAACCGTAGAGCCTGTTGCAGCCATGATGATCGGCTTTCTCGTTTTTCATGAAAAAATCGGGGGGCTTCAGCTGGCAGGTGCGGCGATCATCATTGCCAGCTCCATACTGGCGAGCATAAATCTCCCGCGATTTATCAGGGCAAGGAAGGCCGGACAAGCGGATGGGAAGATGGGAAGGTAAGCGGGATTACCGTTTCGGCCGGCTTTAACGCACGGGAATATAGAAACAGGGCAGCGGAAATGTACCCGCTGCCCTTTATATTTCAATTACCACAATTTATATCCTTTGGAGCCCGGAGGCGCATTCTGAATCATGTCTATGAATGGAATCGTATATGCAAAGAGGATCAAGACTACTGTGATGCCGATCCATAATTTCCAGTTCTCGAAAACGAGAGGTGTTTTTTCGGCTTTTTCATCAGCTTCGCCGACAGGGAATTCCTCATGCCCTTTCGGAGCAAAAAACGCCAGATTGATAAAAATGATCAGTACCAGAATGATCCCGATGAAGAGTATCGACCCTCCGACAGCCTGTGTAATCTGATAAGGGATCCAGTCGATTGCTTGCTGGGCACCGCCATATTCGGAATAGGAAGAACGCCTAGGCGCGCCAAGCAAACCGGCAGCATGCATGCCACCTGACATGAATGCCATGCCAAGTGCCCATATGAGTGCCTGCACGATGGCAAGCTTGTTCATCTTTTTGGATAATGTACGTCCAGTCAGATGGGGCACAAGCCAATAGGTAATTCCGAAGAAAGTCAGTATTACGGATGTTGCCAGCGTCAAATGGAAATGCCCTGTAACCCAAATCGTGTTATGGACAACCTGGTTCATCTGGTGGGACGCATTAACGATTCCTCCTGCACCGGCTGGAATGAAGGCTACCATCCCGATGAATGGAACAACAAACCGTGCATCCTTCCAAGGAAGCTTCTTGAACCAGCCAAACAATCCAGTGGCACCTTTCGAGCGGCCATACAATTCAAACGTGCCGAACATAGAGAAGGCTGTCATTAATGATGGCACCACTACAAGGAAGGTCAGGATTACCTGAAGGAACTTCCATGCCGGGTCGATTCCCGGTTCCGTCAATTGATGGTGGAACCCTACAGGAACCGAGAACAGAAGGAACAAAATGAATGACATCCTTGCCAATGAATCCGAGAAGATTTTGGTGCCTATGACTTTCGGAATGACCACGTACCAGCACATATAAGCCGGCAGCAGCCAGAAATAAACGAGCGGATGACCGAAATACCAGAAAAGCGTCCTGCTGATCAAAACATCGATCGTATCGACAAGCCCGAGCGACCAAGGCAGCATTTGGAATAATACAGTCGCTGCAACACCGATTGTGGCGACAATCCATAATAGGGAGTTGACGACAACCATAAAGGTCAAGAGCGGGCTGGTCTGTCCCGGGTTTTGTTTGCGCCATCTTATGTAGCCCGCGAGCATGCATCCGCTCTCAAGCCAGCTGCCGACAACTACAAGTGTAAGGCCGATATAGAAAATCGGATGCGCTTGCAGCGGTGCATAAAACGTAAATAACACAGAAGCTTCATTCAGTAAAATCATCGTGGCAGCCATCGCTGTCCCAATTGTCATGACCCAAAAGCCGATCCAGCCGACAATCCTGGTTTTCTTGGTCATGGTGCCTGCTGTACGGCTGACCGCCGATATTTGGAAGCCAAGAATGAAAAATGTAGTCAGTATAAGTCCAAGCAAGACTCCATGGACGGTCAGAACTTGATAGTATGTGATACCGAACGGCAATTCCAGCTTTCCTGTGCGGACGAAAACCTGGAGCAAACCTGCAAGCCCCCCGAGGGCCAGCGCTATATAGGCAACATAAAAGTGTGCCATTGAAAGTTTGCCGTCGCGCGGATCGACTTTGTATTGGGAAGATTTTGTCGTCATTTTTCAACCACCTCGATTTTTGAGCTCATCATGTGATGCCCGACACCACAGTATTCGTTGCAAAGGACAAGAAACTCACCCGGTTTATTGAAAGTGGTAACATATTCACTGATATAGCCCGGTTCCAGCATCATATTGATATTTGTCCCGGCAACTTCAAATCCGTGTATAACATCCTTTGTTGTAGCCATTACTTTCACCGTAGAACCGACCGGCACTTCAACCTGCACCGGATTATAGGCAAAGGCCTGGGCAACGTAAACCAATTCGTAGTCCCATTCTTCCCCCTCGACTTTGCTTAGCCCTGGCTTGTCGAACGGGGCAGTAGTATCAACCTTTTCTGGGTCAATCGTAGCAAGGCAGCTTGCCGGTGTATTTCCCATATAAAAAGCGCTTACACCCAGCACAGTCAGAAAGACCAATAGTGCCGCTACCCCGAAAATCAGCCATATTTTTTCATATTTATGCATATGCATGGCATTTCCCCCTTACTCTTCTATAAACGATCTACAAACAAGAAATAAACGCTGACCCAAGTAATAACGATAATAAATCCAAGTACTGCAACGGAGGCGAGTGTCCCTTTTAAAGATGAATGCTCATCAGCATGGGTTTCTGGCTTTTTCTTCAACTGTGTTTGCGCCATATTTTTCACTCCTTTCAAAAATATAGAAATTACTTGAAGTACAAATTTATAATACAAAACCTGAAAAAATTTTCTAGATACTTTTCCCTACTTCACAAATTGTTCATTTGTAGGTAAACAATACCTTCGTAGTATAAAGTTGTAAAATCAGGGGATTTAGGGAGATATAGGAATGCGGAAATGTGAATTTACTGTGAAGGCGGCAAACGGGCTTGCTTATTCATTCAAACGTTCAAAATGAAGTGTGCGGAATTATGTGAGGGTATGGAGAATATGAATAAATCACAAAGTACATTATCGGGGGAAGGAAATGCTGTTATCAGCAGCTGGATGCATGAATGATGCGCATGGAAGAAAGGAATAAAAAAGAAAGGAAGGGGTATATACAGACTGGACGGCATCGGGGCGGAAGGGAAAACTAAAGAAAAGGGAAAGTGCCTGGCAGAAGCAAGGCTTTAAAGGATACAAAAAATTGAAATACTGTTGTCAAATACTTTTTATAAAGATTTCTTTTTATAACAGTATAATAATTCAGTCTAAAGGAATGAACCACTGCATATATCTATGAATATAGTGTAAAAAACATAAAGGAATGAAGTAGTATGGAAAAAACTTATTGCAAACATTGTAAAACGTTGACAGGCATAAGCGATAAATGCCCGAATTGCGGGGAGAATGACTTTCAGCCTATCATTATTTCAGTGCAGAATAATTCACAGAAAGAAAGCTCCCTATTTGAGGAATATTAGATTCTCGCATGTATAGATCAAATCCCTGCCTGGCGGAGGGAAAGGAGCAAACCAATTGAAAAGAAAGATTACCCAATCTCAAAAGGAGTTTCTTGAGCGGGAATTGGACTATTTGAGAAGTGTGGATGCAGATTTCGATTCAATCAATTTAAGTAACCATTATGAAGTGACTGGACAGAAGAGTTCAAGCATGCAAACGATTCTTTGGGTCGGGGCAGCCCTGGTCGGCATAGGCATTTTGAGCCTGATTGCCTCCAATTGGGCGGCTATGCATAGCAGCCTGAAGTTTTTGCTTGTATTCTTGGGAGTGGTGGCTTTTTATACGGCAGGCTGGAGAACGGAAACCCTGCTTCCAAGGACGTCAAGAAACCTCTATTATATAGGGGTGATTTTGTTTGGGGCCGGCATAATCCTGATCGGTCAGGCCTTTCATTTGGGAGGCGGCATAATGCCTGCTTTTCTGTTTTGGTCGATCGGAATATTGCCGGCTGCCTATTATCTGAAAGATAAATTGCTATTATCCTTTTCGATTGTCCTTCTGTATATGTATAACTTCGAAGTCGTTTTTGATGGGACTAATCCTGTTTTGCTGTTTATCTTGATTCCGGCAATCTTTATGATTATCCATTTTGCCCTCGGCAATTCGCCTGTCGTCTTTTTCTTGAATTCCCTTTTAACCCTGCAGTTTGTCCATACCCAATTGTGGCACTATGGGCTTGATCCGTTTTTTGTCATAGTCCTTCTGTTCGCCATTGGAATTATGTTCAGCATAAGACCTATCAGGGGATATAAGAATGTTTCGAAGGCGCTCGGTTATCTGATGCAAGGGGCGTATGGGCTGGCCCTGACATTCCCCTCCATCTGGGGGACTTTCTTCAGCGATGCCTTTTCCGGGACCGCGGCAATCATCTTTGGGGTCATGTACGGGCTATATATAATCTATATGGTCAAAGAGGGGGACCTGTTCCCTATTTTGATCCTTTCGGCACTCATCTTCCGATTTTATATCGATCTTTCATATGATTTCTTGCCGAGAAGCCTTTTCTTTATTATAGGCGGACTCGTGCTGATCATTTTCGGGGTGTGGTTCGAATGGAGAAGGAGGGAGGAAGCCAACAAAGATGAGAATGCGAAACAGTAGATTCCTGATTATGATCGGCGTCCCTTTGCTGATTCTTCTTGGCCTGACTTTCAAGCCTTTGTCCGCCCATTATTTCGGGGATGAGGTGATGCTTAAAACGCAGCCTGTCGATCCGACTGACCTGTTGTATGGGGACTATGCCGCTTTGAATCTGGAAATCAATGATATACCGCGTGATAGAGTAGATAAGGAAGTCTTTACAGAATTGGGCAGGAAGGAAAAGCAGTCTCCTCTGTATGGCGGAAACCTTACTGTCTATACAATTCTGGACCAGAATGGGGAAGCTCAGAAAACCGTCCTATCGGAACCGGAAGACGGCATTTATCTGAAGGGCCGTATCGCTTATTATGATGAACAGCAAAATATTCATGTTGATTATGGGTTAAACCGGTTCTATGTTGAAGAAGGAAGTGGTACTGAAATAGAGGAATTGGCAGCTGAGGGAGATGTCATCGTCTCTGTCAGGATCAAAGATGGATATGGCATCATGAAGGAATTGAAGAAGAAACCGTGACAAAAGCTGGCCCGGATGAGCCGGCTTTTTGTTTTGAAGCAGTTGCAGGCCAGGTTCCGTTTTTCGTGGCAAAAGTTTAGGAACATCAGCCTTCAAATGATATCCCTGAAAATGGAATGTGTTTCTTTTTTTGTTATTGATAATGATTATCAAATTTGTTACTATAAATGTAAAGACAACGATAATCGTTCTCAATAATTCTGACAGGCAGGTGATTCATATGGTTGGGGTATTTGTTGCTGCTACAGTATCCATTTATTCAGCCGTCATGTTCCACGTTATGAAGCATGTAGCCAAACCGGCTGTACATACAGATAAATAAGCCATAGATGATCATTGCTCTCTAAATAAATCCAGTTAGCCAGGCATGCGAATGCCTGGCTTTTTGTTATTTTAATGGGAAAGAAATGAAAAATGTTTTACAATAGAAGAAAATAGCAGGAGAACAAGGGGATTCAATCAATGATCAGAACAACTATGGACCAAGAGACCACATTATCTTCATTGGCCGGATTATACCGCCTATTTACAGAAAATAAAGATACCGAAAATTCAGCTAAAATAAAACAGCTGATTGAAAAGACCGAGGCGAAAGAAGTCCAGCTCGCTTTTTGCGGCCATTTTTCTGCCGGAAAGTCAACGATGATTAATCATTTGGTCGGAAAAAAGATTTTGCCTTCCAGCCCGATTCCGACCAGTGCGAATGTCGTTAAGGTCAAAAGCGGAAAAGAGGCAATCAAGGTTTTCTTCTTTGACGGGACATATATGGTGTTCGAGGGCGCCCATGATATGAAAGAAATCAAGGCGTTCTGCAAAGAAGGGGATATTAAGGAAATACATATCATGTCTGAGCATTTTCCGCTCGCTGATGACTGTGCCGTCATCGATACGCCTGGAATTGACTCTACAGATGATGCCCACAGGATTTCAACACAATCGACATTGCACCTTGCGGACATAATCGTATATGTGATGGATTATAACCATGTACAGTCCCAGGAAAATTTCCTGTTTGCCAGGAAGATGGCGGAAATGGGAAAACGCCTTTATCTGATTGTGAATATGATCGATAAGCATGATTCTGCAGAGCTTGCGTTTTCTGATTTCAAACAATCCGTTTCACAGGCATTTTCGCAATGGAACATTGAGCCAGAAGGGATATTCTATACTTCTCTTCGTGATTTCAGCATGCCTGAAAATCAAATCAAGCAAGTTCAGCAATTCATTCAGGAACGGATTGAATATGAAAGAAACCACCTGCTTGAATCCATCAGGGAAGCTTCCATCCAATTGGCGGAAGACCATGCCGCTTTAATGGAAGAACGGCATCAGAAAAAAACAGAAGAGGCCGAGGAAGTTCTGGCAGGGCTGACTGAGGAAGAAAGGCATACGGTGCCGGACACTCTATCTGAATTGAACGTTCAGATCAAGGAGATTGCTTCCCGCCCGGAGAGGGCCTATCTGGAAGACATTAACGAGCTGAAAGAACTTTTGAAAAATGTTTATTTATTGACGGCTGAAAGCAGGGATATGATTCAGGCGTTTTTGGAGTCCCAGCAGCCCGGATTCAAAGTCGGCATGTTCTTCTCGAAGAATAAGACGGAAGCGGAGAAGCAGGCTAGGGAAAGCCGTCTGATGGAAGAGCTTGAGCAACGGACAAAGACCCAGCTGGAATGGCATGTGCGTGAGCTGGCTTCAAAGCATGTGAAGAAAGCCGGCATATTATCTTCACCGTTGGAGACGGAGGCTCAAAAACTGTCTGTATCCTTTTCGATGGAAGAAATAAAGGGGCTTATTTCCCAACAAAGCAATATTTCCGGGGACTATCTGCTGCTATTCAGCGAGAAGGTAGCCAATTTGATCAAAAAGAAAGCAAAAGAACAGATGCTTAGCTTCTATGAGGGCTTAAAAGAGGAAATGGCGGGATTGGCGAAAGAGAAATCAGTATCCATACAAGCAAAGGCAGACCAATGGTCCCGCTATAATGAGGCGCTGGCCGTTATTGAATTCGCCAGGTCAGCCCGGAAGCAAGCATTGGCATCTGCCCAGGAGCTCATTCAAGGGAAGGCGACCATTCAGCCGGAAACAAAGGAAGCGATTCTTCTGCAGATCCGTACCGAAAATGAGAAGAACGGAAGAAAGGCAGATTTAACGAGCCTGATTTCGAAGGCGGAAGAAAACCATAATCAAATGGATAACGTGCAGCTGGAGCCGGCAAACGCTGCAGCAGGCGGAACAGGCAGCAGGGAAGCACTTGAGCATTGGAGCGGGGCACTGGCGGAATCGGCGGAAAAAATCAGGGATGTCCAAGGGTTTGCCTCCATCATCAAGGAGATGAAAGATAAAGCGAAGCGGATGCAAGACCAAACGTTCACCATCGCTTTGTTCGGTGCATTCAGTGCAGGGAAGTCCTCTTTTGCCAATGCGCTTCTTAGTGAGAAAATTCTTCCGGTTTCGCCGAACCCTACGACAGCGGTCATTAATAAAATCCAGGCAACGGATGAAAAGCACGGGCATAAAACGGCGAAAATAAAAATGAAAAGCGAAAGGATGCTGTTTGAGGATGTCAGGCTGGCCTGCGAGACACTCGGCTTCCATCCTGGGGATCTGCAAGCGGCCTTTGAATTCTCCGGGGACCTATCCAAGGTGCAGGTACAGGGAGACGGAAAAGAGCGGGCGCATTTATCCTTCCTGGCTGCTTTCCGGGAAGGCTATCCGCAGCTTCAGTCAAAGCTGGGCCAAATCCTCCACGCCGACTATGAAGAATATGCGGAATATGCAGCAAAGGAATCTAAATCCTGCTTCGTGGAAGAAATTGTATTGCATTTCGACTGTGAATTGACAAAGCAAGGGATTGTCCTCGTTGACACGCCTGGGGCGGATTCAATAAATGCCCGCCATACAAATGCAGCTTTCCATTATATAAAGAACAGCGATGCCATTCTGTTTGTGACTTATTACAACCATCCTTTCGCTAAAGCAGACAGGGAATTCCTGATCCAGCTGGGCCGTGTGAAAGATGCTTTTTCTATCGATAAAATGTTCTTTATCTGCAATGCCATTGATTTGGCACAGGACGAAGAGGAAATGGATGACGTAATACGCTATATCAATTCCCAGCTCGAGGGCTTCGGAATCCGTTTCCCTAAATTATACCCGCTTTCAAGCAAAGAAGCGCTGCGTGAATTGACAGGGGACTACTCAATGAGCCATCCATTTTTAAAGGATAGCGGAATGGGTGCATTCAAGGAGGCTTTTGCACGCTTCATCAGTGAAGAGCTGGTCGGGCTGGCTTCAGCTTCGGCAAAGCTGACGGTCGAGCGTGCCGCAAACCAGCTTCGTGACCTGATAGAAGCTGCCGCATCGTCCATGGAAGAGAAACAGGGGCGCATGAGGGTTTTAGAGAGAAATCTAAGTGAAATAAAAGATTCCATAAACAGGCAAACGTTCACAATAGAGTCAGAAAAACTTGGGAAAGAAATGGAAGAATTGCTGTATTATATTAAACAACGAGTGTTCCTGCGTTTTAATGATTTCTTTAAGGAAAGCTTCAACCCGTCAATCATCAAGGGTGATGCAAGCGAAATGAAAGCCGGGCTGCAAAGGGCGTTGAAGGAATTGATCGCAAGCATCGGTTTTGACCTGGAGCAGGAAATGAGGGCAACAGGCATCCGTCTTGAACGCTATACAGTTTCGCTTATAAAAGCAAAGGAAGAACGTTATCAGCAGTTGATCGCCAATATCTGGCCGACGGCAAGCATCCCTGAGTATTCTGCCGCAGATTTTGATACACCTGATGTCGGCAAGGCGTTCGAAATGGTGAAAGAACAAGATTTCAAAAAGGAATTATCCACGTTCAAAAACGCCAAATCCTTCTTTGAAAAAAATGAGAAGAAAAAGATGGCCGAATTGCTGGAAGTGAAATTGCAGGAGCCTGCCGATGGCTATTTAACGAGTGCCGGAACAGATATGAAGGAGCATTACTCCTTCATTCTGGAAAAAGAAATGACAGATCTTCAATCGTTCATGATCCGTGCGGTCGAGGACCTGTTTGAAAGCTATTCATCAGTCCTTTCGGCAAACATCGATATCGACTCTTACAAAGAGAAAGAAGAAGCGTTAAGGAAATGGCTGATCTGATCAAAATCAAGGGGGATGCACAGATGATTATCGAAATAGACTGGGTCAGGGAACATTACAAGGACCCGAATGTTCGTCTTGTCGATTGCCGGTTCCATTTGCAGGATAAAGGGCTGGGCTATAGCCGGTATTCGGAGAATCATATTCCGGGTGCAGTATACTTCGACCTGGAGAAAGACCTTTCAGGGAGTACAGGGAAACATGGCGGGCGCCACCCTTTGCCGTCTATGGCTGAATTCATCCGCAAGCTGGAGAAAGCCGGGATATCCAACGATACGACAGTCATTGCATATGATTCGGGTACGGACGCTTTTGCCGCCCGTTTCTGTTGGATGCTGGAATATGTCGGGCATAAGAATGTTTTCTTGCTGAACGGGGGAATCAGCCAATGGAAGAAGGCGGGTTTACCCCTCGAAAGCGATATAACTGTCTATCCTTCCGTTACGTATATACCAAGCCGAAGAGAAAACGTGCTCGCAACATACTCTGAGGTGAAAGAACAAGCAACGAATCCGAAAAACGGGAAAACCTTGATTGATTCAAGGGAATATGCTCGCTATGCCGGCAGGATTGAACCGCTTGACAAACGGCCGGGCCACATACCGGGTGCAATCAATGCACCATGGACAGAAGGAGTGGAAGATGGCTTGTTTCTGGATGCGGACCAGCAAAAGCTTCGCTTCGGGCACCTGGACCCGGATAAGGAATTCATTGTTTACTGCGGCTCAGGCGTCACCGCTGTGCCGAACTATATTGCATTAAAACAGGCAGGCTTCCACAATGTCAAAGTATATATCGGCAGCTACAGTGACTGGGTCTCCTATGACGAAAACCCTGTAGAGACAGAATCATGAAACCAAAGGTGTGCCTTTGGCTTTCATTTTGCAGATAAATATAATTTTTGCCAATTTCTTAATATATGCACTTCAGGCCGGAGGGGCGCCTCCGGTTTTTTCTTATGGAAGATATTAATTCTATCAAATAGGCAGGGGGAATGTGCTAAAATAGATATACATTTTAACCTGAGGTGAAAGATATGGAACCAATGAAGCGGCCAGGCATGATGCTTGTGGATGGAATGGCGCTGCTGTTCCGGGCGTTTTATGCCACGGGGATGCATGGGCAATTCATGTACAACTCAAAAGGAATTCCGACAAATGCTGTCCAGGGCTTTCTGAAGCATCTCCTGCTTGCGGTGAAGCACTTCGGACCTGACCATGTGGCAGTTTGCTGGGATATGGCGAGCAAGACGTTCCGTACAGAGATGTACGCTGAATACAAAAGCAACAGAAGCAAACCGCCGGAGGAAATGATTCCGCAATTCGATCTGGCAAAAGAAGCTGTTTCGGCATTCAATATCCCGAATATATCATTGGCCGGCTTTGAGGCAGACGATTGCATCGGCACTATGGCAAGGATGTTCAGCAGCGGGCATGACATCCATATCCTTACGGGGGACCAGGATTTCCTGCAGCTGATTGATGATGATATATCGGTCATTCTTTTGAAGAAAGGCTACGGGAACTACGATGTCCATAATGAGTCTTCTTTTTTCGGCTGGAAAGGAATTACACCTAAACAGATGGTGGACCTGAAGGCATTGATGGGTGACTCGGCCGATAATTATCCTGGTGTCAAAGGAATCGGTGAAAAAACAGCAATCAAGCTCCTGCAGCAATACCATTCGATTGAGGGCATTCTCGAAAATATCGACCTGCTGACCGCCACACAAAAGAAAAAGATTGAGGAATCCATGGACATGCTCCATCTGTCCAGGCAATTGGCTGCCATCAAATGCGATATCCCGCTTTCCTGCAGCCTTGAAGAAACGATGTACGGCATAGACCGGGAAAAGGTTGCCGGGCTGGTGAAAGAGCATGAATTCAAAACGCTGTATGGAGAATTTTTATAATCGCCCTGTTATGACGTTACATGGACACAGCTGCCTGCCGCCGGGCAGGGTAGCTTGTGGTCCGGCAAAAAAATGTTTTTATTTTTCCGTATTTTTCGATTGCTGTTTAGTTAGAGCTATAGAATACAATCAGGAAGGATTGCCATGATAGGATGACTGTAGAGCAATATATTGAACATCTGGAATACAAAGGTTTTATATTTGGGGATGATGCCAAGGGGTTCATCTTCTTCGGAAAAGAAATGACTGCCTCGAGCGATCAGGTCGTCACGGCAGCGATTGAAATTACCCTGAAAGCCCAGAAAACGTTTGACGGCAGTTTCTATATTTCTTTGCTGGAGGCCTTGAAGGAAAGGCAGGTCCTGACAAGAAGAAAGGCGCTGCAGTTTGCAAAAGAAAGCAATCTATTGAATTGACAGTTTACATACCCTTTTGCAGAGGTATACATGTGCAAAAGCACAGAAAGAGGATGTCATATGAGAGAAATCATCTTAATACTGATTCTGCAGTTGATTTATGTCCCTTTGCTTTCTCTGCGGACAATTTTTATGGTAAAAGGGAAAAGCCTTTTGTCCGGCGTGTTCGGAATGATCGAATCCCTTATTTATGTGTTCGGTTTATCCCTTGTCTTCTCGGGGGACCAAAGCGGATTGGCCATGGTGGTATATGCTGTCGGCTTCGGGCTGGGCATTCTGGTGGGCGGCTACATTGAATCAAAGCTTGCTATTGGCTATACGAACCTTAATGTCTACATAACAACGAAAAATAATGAGCTGATTCAGGAGCTGCGCGAAAAAGGGTTCGGTGTCACCCTGCTGGAAGGGGAAGGACGGGCCGGTGTCCGTTATAAGCTTGAAATATTGACAAGAAGGGACCGGGAAGATGAGGCCATCCGGCTGATGGAAGAGCATGAACCCGGGGCATTCGTTATTTCCTATGAACCGCGAAAATTTAAAGGCGGGTTCTTGCTTAAGGGCATGAAGAAAAGAAATAAATAGTTTTAGCTTTTAGACAAAATTTAAGCGCATTATCTTTATAATTGTACGTCAGACCGATTGAAAACGTTTGTCAGTCTGGGGTGGGCTGTAGGTATCTTCAGCCCGCCTTTTCAGTTGCTTTGACTGAAGGGCATTCAGCCAGAATAATCCCCAAAAGTATCAAAAGCCCTCCATATACCATGGAAAAAGTGAATCTTTCCCCGGTCATAAAGTAAGACGTAATAGCGGCAAACACAGGTTCAAGTGCAAAAATTATCGCAACCCTTGTGGCGGACGTATAGACCTGGAAATAGGTCTGTGCCAGGAATGCAAAAGCGGTTGCCAGGATAGACGTAATGAGCAGTGCATATAAAACCTCATCTTTCAATAACACGTCCATCCGGTACATTTGCCCGGGCTTTTCAAACAGAAAACTTGAAATGAATGATAGCAGGCTGACTGTCGCAAGCTGCAAAATCGTCAGCGGCACGGCATGGACTGTTTTTGCATATTTTTCCGTCATAAGTATATGCATGGCAAAACTGACGGCGCACAAAAGCACCAAGAAATCCCCTTTGCCGAAGGAAGCCGTCTGCAGAAGGGTTAGCATGTAAAGCCCGGCAGTTGCGGATATAACACCGGCAATCGCAAATTTGCCCAAGTGCTGCTTCATAAGGATAAAAGCAAATAGCGGAACAAGTATGACGCTTAAACCTGTTATGAATCCTGCTTTAGCCGGTGTGGTATACAAAAGGCCGACTGTCTGGAAAGCATAACCGAGAAATAGCCAAAATCCGATTATAAATCCTGATTTGAGGCTGCTGGCTGTAAAATGGGCTTTGCTTTTTTTTACGAAGGCAATGTAAAACAAGCAAAGCGCCAGCGCAGCAATCAAAAAGCGGATCGCATTGAAGCTGAAAGGGGTCAGGAACGCGATGGCATCCTGCACAATCACAAACGTTGAGCCCCATATAATCACGACGAGGAGCAGGGACAAATCGGCAGCGACTGACTTATTCATCGCTGTAATCCCCATTCATCCGGATTGCTTTTCTTGCAAGTTCATCAGCAGCCTTGTTCTGTGAGCTTGGAATCCACTTGATGAAGAATAAAGGCATATCTTTCGATAGGGATAATGCCTTTTCAAGCAAAGGGGCATACTTTTTATTTTTGGCAAATTCTTTTTCTACCGCTGTAAAGATCGCCTGTGAATCAGTCCGGAAAGATAGCGTTTCGTTTTTGTATTCTCCGCATATCTTAAGAGCTTTGATCAAGGCCCAGTACTCCGCTTCATGATTATCCATGGTTCCGAGCGGAATGGAATGCCTTGTTACATGTCCATCCTTTTTGATGAAAACGCCGGCGCCGCTCGGACCCGGATTCCCGGCACTTGCGCCATCAATGAAAACCTCCAGCATGATAGATCCCCCTTATCGGCATTAAAATATTTTTATGTATATAGTAAGGATTTTATAGCTTTACTCCAATAAAGGAAAGTGCCTGGCAAGAAAAAAATTCATAGAGTGGCGAGGGGATAAACAAAAAAGGATAGTGCAGGCACTATCCTTTCCCTTATTCTGTTTTCGCCTCTTCCTTGAAACGGAAACGCTTGGCGATATATCCGAATGGTGTATCGAGGATGGAAACAACGGATTTCAGAATATAGGTTGTTACAAAAATCTCAATCCAGACGTCGGTTGGATAGACGCCAAGAAACGCGATGCTTGTAAAAATAAGTGTATCGATCAATTGGCTGAGCAATGTACTTCCGTTATTTCGAATCCAGAACTGTCCGTCTTTCGGAAACTTTTTGCGAATCCAAGTGAATAGATGGACATCGATCAACTGGCTGAAAATGAATGCTGCCAGGCTTCCTAAAGCGACGCGTGGAAGTAGTCCGAAGATTCCTTCTATATGTTCATGGGCTATATCCCCTGGATGCGGTTCAAACAAGAGGACGAGCTGCATGATGAAGGTCATGGTCAACAAGGTGAAAAAACCTAGCCAAACCGCTTTTTGGGCTTCTTTCTTTCCGTAGCGCTCATTAATGATGTCAGTGACGAGAAAGGCACTGGCGTACATCGTATTCCCGAGTGTCGCTGTCCAGCCGAAAATCTCAATGGTTTCGACTACCTGGACATTTGCCAGGACGGTCGAGAACCCGATCCAGACAAATAAACCCGTCTTGCCAAAAAGTCGGTAGCATACAAGGACAAGCGAGAAGTTGATGACGATAAACAATAAACCATACAATTCATTAAACATACTTTCACTCCTAGTTTTGATAACGGGGGATGGTCACGAACCCCGGAAAAATTTTCCTGCGAATAGGGTTGCTGCAGGATGATCCATTTAATATACCTGCCAATAATAATCAATAACCGGCTCTTTTGCAATAGTGAATTTTTAATGAAAAGAGCTTTTCATATGCCTGTAAATAGCCGAAACAGGTATTTATTTGTCCTTTTTTGGGTAATTTATCTACAATCTACCAAAGTACAGGGGGCAAATAATGGCGAATCCAAACAGTTTACCGAAATATCCAGAATCTTATTGGCTCACTTCAGCGCAAACGGCAGAAACTAAAGAACTTGAGGGCAAGGAGTATGATACGGTCATCATTGGCGCAGGCATAACGGGGATCACGCTGGCGTATATATTGGCCAAAAAAGGATTGGACGTCGCGCTTTTGGACGCAGGAGAGATTTATCACGGAACAACGGGGCATACAACAGCAAAGGTCACTGCGCAGCATGGACTGATTTATGACCAGCTGATCACAGAGCTGGGTTATGAAACTGCGAAGCTTTATTATGAGGCAAACTCCCAGGCAATGGACTTCATCGCGCAATCAATAGATGATTTAAAAATAGACTGTGATTTCAGCAGGCAGGATGCCTATGTTTACACGAACTCCGAGGCTTATCTTGAGAAACTGGGAAAAGAAGAGAAAGCATACAAAGAATTGGGCATAAAAGGGGAACTGACGGAACAGATGCCTCTTTCTTTGCCGATGAAGCTTGCTTTGAAGATGGATGGACAGGCACAGTTCCATCCGGTCAAGTACTTGAATGCGTTCGTGAAAGCCCTGAAACAGGCCGGCGCCGATATTTTTGAACATGCCCCGGCAGTGGATATCCAGACGGCTCCAAGTCCTGCTGTGATCCTGAGGGATAAACAGGCCATTCGCGGAAAAAAGATTGTCATGGCGACCCACTTTCCGTTTTATGATCTGAAAGGGGTATATTTTTCGAGGATGCATCCGGAACGATCGTATGTGCTGGCTGCATCAGTCAAAGAAGAATACCCGGGGGGCATGTATTTGAGTGCCGAGAGCCCGACAAGATCGATCCGGTCACAGACAACGGAAGAAGGGGAAACCCTTCTGTTGATCGGCGGAGGGGAACATCAGACCGGGCAGGGGCCGGATACGTATAAATACTATGAAGATCTGAAGCAATTCGGACAGGAGCATTTTCAAGTGAAGGACTTTCCGTATAGGTGGTCGGCCCAAGATTTGATCACGCTCGACAAAGTCCCTTATATCGGCCGCCTGACAGAGAATGAACCAAACCTATTTGTCGCAACAGGATACGCGAAGTGGGGGATGACAAACGGTACAGCAGCAGCCTTGCTTCTTTCGGATTTGATCATGGACAAAGAAAACCGTTTCGAAGAGCTGTACACACCATCGCGATTCAATCCGAATCCATCCATCAAGGAATTCATCAAGGAAAACGCGGATGTCGCTAAGCATTTCATCAAAGGAAAGCTGGGCCCGATCACAGCCAATATCGAAGAGCTTGGTCCAGATGAAAGTGCAGTTGTTCTCGTCAAAGGAAAGCGCGCCGGCTGCTATAAGGACCAAAGTGGCACATTGCATGTTGTTGATACAACATGCACCCATATGGGGTGTGAAACCGATTGGAATAATGCTGAACGGACGTGGGACTGTCCTTGCCATGGGTCACGTTTCTCCTATGATGGAGAAGTTGTGGAGGGACCAGCCACCGAACCGCTTAAAAAAGTCGATTTGGAATGAAGGCAGTTCCCCAAGCCTAACATGCTTGGGGAGCGTCTTTTTCTTTGCCTGCTTTTTCTCTGTCCCTCATTAATAATTGATATAATGGGGGAATATAGATTGAAAGAAAGAATAGGGGGATTTTATGAAGGTATACATAATGTGGAACTATAAGCATTCAAAAAAACCGGGATGCACTTTTCAGTCGGATTATTTGGATGCCGAGGATGCCATCACGATAGCAGATGACCTGGAACGCACCGGGCGGGCAGGCTCTATTTTATTCTATGACGAGCTGGGGGAGCAATGGAACAGAAAAGAGCTGAAGAAAATGCTTGCGGAGATTGAAGATGAGCCCCAGGACGTGCAAGTGTTTTTCGATGGGGGCTATCTGAAGGAAGAACGGCTTGCAGGGCTTGGTATCGCTATTTATTATACGAAAAATAAAAAAAGGCACAGGCTGCGGAGCAATCGATTAGTCGAAGAGATGACGTCCAGCAACGAAGCGGAATATGCGGCCCTGTATGAGGCAATCCGGCTGCTTGAGGAGCTGGGCGTCCATCACCAGGTTTGCACATTCTCCGGGGATTCACATGTAGTGCTGAATCAGTTGGCGGGAGAGTGGGCTTCTTTTGATGAACTGTTCAATCGCTGGATGGACCGGATTGAGGAAAAGCTTGCCCGATTGGGAATCACACCAAGATATGAACCGGTCTCGCGAAAAGAAAATAGTGAAGCTGATATGCTGGCTAATAAAGCCCTTGAAGGAACGGAGATTGTGAGCGAACTGATGCTGGAGGAAGATTGAACCAGATGGACAGAAAAGAATCGAGACAATCAGTGCTGAATGAAGTTGAAAGGACATTGGAGCAGTATTGTTCAGGTTGTTTTTTATACAGCCATAACCGGAAAGAACAAGGACGGGGCGGGGCGCATAAGTTTTGCCTTTCTTCCTGCACAGTGGGGGAAAAATTGCGGCAATATGGGGAGCAGTTAAAAAAACGATAGAAGTCCTATTCCTTTTTTACTATAAAAATGTATTTCTTTGGAAGAATCTGATAAAATGAAGGAAAAAGAGATTGGCGTGTGATCGTTTTGCCGGACAAGTTCATGTCGATGTTCACAAATAAAGATACACCATTGACTGTTCAGGAAATAGACATTCTGTTCCAAACACTGAACGGTGCAAAGATCGGGAAGACCGCGAATAAAAACACATACACCTCCATACCGGTCAGCTCTGAAGAAAAACAACAGGCCATCAAATACAAAGTAAACCAGGCGACTGAACAGATTGCCGAAATTTTTACGTTTGTAAGAGAGAAGAATAGTTTGCCGATCAAGGAAATTGAGCGTGACATCATACCGGTCATCAACGAAGCGGTGGAGATTCCCCATGTGTACTATCTGTTTCAGGAGCTGTATGAAAAAGATGAATATACATATAGGCATACGATTTGTGTTGCGGTCATTGCTGGGCTCCTTGGCAAGTGGCTCGGTTTCGGGCAGGAGAAGCTGAGGGAATTGGAGCTGGCCGGAATCCTCCATGATATCGGAAAGACAATGGTTCCTGAATACATATTGAGAAAACCCGGAAAGCTTACGGAAAAGGAATACGAAGAAATAAAGAAGCATACAGTGCATGGGTACCAGCTGATCCGTGATACATCATTGCCGGACAGCATCAGCCTGTCGGCCCTGCAGCATCACGAAAGAGAGAATGGAACAGGGTATCCGTTCAGGCTGAAGGGTGCCCAGATTCATCCGATCGCTAAAATAATCGCGGTTGCCGATGTGTTCCATGCGATGTCATCCGACCGCATCTATAGGAATGCGGAGCCTTTTTACAAAGTGATCGCCAAAATGAATGAAGATGTATACGGGAGATTTGATCCGGCTATCCTGCTTGTCTTTATCCAGAGGCTGATGGAAACGCTCATTGGTAAAAGAGTAAGATTATCTGATGGAACGGAAGGCGTGATCTTGCTGAACCATCCGTATAACCCTCTTCGTTCCACTATAATGACCGATCATAAGGAAATCATCGATCTGACCAGGCACAAGCAGCTCAATATCGAAAGGGTGCTCGAATGAACAATGGCGGTGCAGGCAAATCCTGCACCGTTATTGTTTTTTCTGATTCCTGTTCTGTTCGTTCAGGCTTCTGATTTCTTCCATCAATTCCTTCAGAATATTTCTGGCTTCAGGAAATTCCTTGTTCCAATGGGAGGCCAAAGCGGGCATGGACTTTGCGATATGGGTATAAAGCGCCCACATTTCCACTTTCTTGTTCAGCTCATCGTTTGACTCTCCGACCAGCAGCTCTGTATATTTGGAAACCAATGCCTGAAATTGTTCCTCAAATTCTGTTTTCAATTGATATTCCCCTTTCTGTCATGCCAAAATGAATGATATTGCTATAGTTTATCATATGTTTCCTTTTTTCGTTATTTTGTATGATTGCATAGGGATTCAAGACTGCGGAACATTCGGGGACGTATGAAAATGGGAGCATGAAAAGTGTTCCAGCATTAATGAAAGAATAGTATGAACCGAGAATAAGAGATAAAATAGAAATGGAGAACCGTCCGGAAACAGGCAATTTATAGCAAGGTAAATAATATACAGGAATCCTCCATAAACAATCTTAAATTAATCCTGAAGGGGATTCGGCCCTCCCCGAAGCCAATAGCAGAAGCCATCACTGAAAGGAGAGGCGTTTAAAAATGATGAAAGATCAAAGGTTTCCAAATACAATACGAACCCTGGAAGCGGACTTCCGGAAACTAGGGCTTGAAGAGGGCATGACTGTCATCGTCCATTCTTCCCTTAAATCGCTCGGGTGGGTATGCGGCGGACCGGCCGCAGTGGTGCAGGCGCTCATGAATACTGTCGGGGAAGAAGGAACGCTCGTCATGCCAACCCATTCAGGTGAACTGAGCGAGCCGTCCTACTGGGAACTCCCACCCGTACCGGAAGAATGGTGGCAAATCATACGTGATGAAATGCCTCCATTCGACCCGAAAACAACCCCGACAAGAATGATGGGCAAGATTGTGGATTCTTTCCTGGCATTCGAAGGGACAGTCCGGTCCTATCATCCGGTTTCAAGCTTTGCTGCCTGGGGAAAGCATAAGGATTACATAACAACTCAGCATTCCCTGGAATACTCCTTCGGGGAAGGCTCCCCGCTGCAAAAGATATACAATCTGGATGGGCACGTCCTGCTCCTCGGCGTACCCTATAACAATAATACGTCGCTGCACCTGGCGGAGTGCTATGCCGAATCATGCTATACTTGTGAACATGGGTCCCCAATCATCGAAGAAGGAAAGAGAGTCTGGAAAACGTACGTGGATTTCATCTATGACATTGAACACTTTGATGAAATCGGTGCCGAGTTCGAAAGAAAACATGAGGTACATAAGGGCCATGTGGGCATGGCGAATTGCCGTCTTATGAATCAAAGGCAGCTTGTGGACTTTGCCGTTGAATGGCTGAAGCAAAGAAAAGAAGACTGGCAGTCGGGGAGTTAGAATGACAGCCGTGGTTGAGTCTAAGAGTAAAAGCTTGATTTTTATTATAAAGTGAAAGAAAAAAGGAGTTCCGCACAAATATGACCAAAGCAGTTATACTTGCCGAAAAACCGTCTGTAGCCAGGAACATCGCAGACGCATTGCAGATCAAGGGGAAGAAAGACGGCTATTATGAAGGGGAACAATATATCGTCACATGGGCGTTCGGCCACCTGCTTCAACTGTACGATGCCAAAGACTATGATGAATCGATGGGCAGATGGAAGATGGAAAACTTTCCATTCATTCCATCCAAATTCCAATATAAGGTCAAGAGCAGCCCGAAAAACCGTGACAAGCCGGACAGCGGTGCGAAAAAGCAGCTGGCGGTCATCCGTTCACTCCTTTTGCGCAAGGATGTCGATATGGTCATATCTGCTTGTGACTATGACCGTGAAGGGCAGGTGATCGGCGACAGCATCATTTATAATATCAACCCTCCGATTGACGTTTACCGCTTGCTTCTGAATGAATGGACAGCGGATGAGGTGAGGGCAGGAATACAGAAAATCAGGCCCAATACCGAATTGCGCCCCCTTCAGGATGCAGGAGTCAGCAGGCAATGGGCAGACTGGATGATCGGAATCAACCTGACATCGGTTGCCACCCTGAAATACCAGAAAGGCCGCGGAAAAGTGCTGAATATCGGCAGGGTCATTATGCCGACATTAAAAATCATTTATGACCGCGATCAGGAAATCGCCAATTTCAAGCCCGAACAGTATTTCAAGCTGCAGGCATCCTTCAAAACAAAAAACGGTGAAACGTTCGAGGCGACCTATCATGAAGGAAAAGAGGAAAAATTCAAGGAAAAGGCGGATTTGGAGCAAATCGCGCGCTTGCTTGAGCAGGCGAATGGAATCGTCACCGATAAACAGGTGGAGCAAAAGAAAGAATTCCCTCCATTCCTTTTCAACCTTTCCAACCTTCAAGGGTATATCACGAGCAAATACAAAGGCTGGACTTCAGATAAAGTCCTGAAGGTCGCACAGTCCCTATATGAAAAGAAATACATCACCTATCCGCGTACTGGAAGCACGGCGCTTGAAGAAAGCCTGAAAGACAGGGCTGCAAAGGTGTTGGGAGCCGTCAAAAAAGGATTGCCCTACGAGGATGAAATCAAATTCACGGCTTCAAAGCGTATATTCAACAACGCCAAAGTGGAAAGCCATAGTGCGATCATACCGACCTATGTGATGCCAAGGACGCTCGGAAGCGATGAGCAGATCGTCTATTCGGCAATCAGGAACCGGTTCGTCATGCAATTCATGCCTGTTGCAGAACATGAAGAAACACGGATAGAAGTGAAAGCCGACCAGATTGACATTAAAGGCCTCTTCAAAGCGAAGGGACGCGTGCAGATCATCGAAGGCTGGAGAAAAGTCGAGCGGATTGAATCGAAGGATAAGAC
>CAKQBC010000006.1 GCA_934215995.1 uncultured Bacillus sp.
GCCATGAAGAACCATCGTCGACCGCCCATGGCTTCTTGGATCAATCACCACCACGCGGTTTGTCTTCGAAAAATGCTCTGCCTGCCTGCAAAAAACATCCCCTGTAAACGTAAAACCCGGTATAAAGACAATCGGGTCGCCCTCCCCTATATCCTTCACATACAATTCAACCCCTTGCCCCACTTCAATGTACTTGCCCTCCATGTTCCCACTCCCTTATTCAGATTTGTTATTACTACGATATTCCCGCAAAGATGCATGCAGTACCAACAAAACGGCCTATTGTGCCAAAAGAAATGCTTCATCGTTTTTCCCCTATACTTATTGCATTTGCCGCTAGCAATAATTTCTAGTTCATCAAATCCCCTGTACATTCCCTTTCTTTCACGGATACAATAAAAGATGGATTGTGACAGGAGGATCAAAGTGAAAAAGAAATTGTTCATTGCCATTTCAGTCATCATCACTTTCGTGATCACTGTACTGATTGGCGCAAGTTTTTATTTTTATGATGTAGCTATCCAACGCGCAGACAAGGACTTTCTGGATGATAATCCAGATTTGGCGGTGACAACCGACGACACCTTACAAATAGAGGCGGAAGAATGGGCGGAAACAGCCGGCTTTGAGGAAAAAATGATAACATCATCAGATGGGTTGAAATTAAAAGGCTATTATTTAGCCTCAGATGAAAAATCAGCGAAAACAGCCATTATTGCCCACGGCTACTCCGGACAGGCAACCGGCATGTATACATATGCGAAGTTTTACCACGAAAAGCTGGGCTACAATGTGCTGATGCCGGACGCCCGCGGCCATGGGAACAGCGAAGGGGATTATATCGGGTTTGGATGGCATGAACGGAAAGATTACCTGCAATGGATTGATTACATTCTCGGCCTAAATGGGGCTGATACGGAAATAGCCTTGCATGGCGTATCAATGGGCGGCGCAACCGTCCTGATGACAAGCGGCGAAGCTTTGCCGGATCAAGTAAAAGCCATTGTGGCCGATTGCGGCTATACATCCGCCAAAGGAATATTGACCTACCAATTGGAGCGTATGTACAATCTGCCAAGCTTCCCCATCATCCCGGCCACAAGCTTTTTGACGAAGCTGCGGGCAGGATACTCGTTTAGCGAAGCATCGGCACTCGAACAAGTGAAGAAAACAAATCTGCCGATCCTCTTTATCCACGGTGAGGAGGACACGTTCGTTCCTGTTGAAATGGTTTATGAATTATACAAAGCTGCCGGCGGGGACAAAGAATTGTATATAGTGCCCGGCGCCGAACATGGAAATGCCTATGATGCCAACCCGGACGTTTATGAAGAAAAGGTCAGCAGCTTTTTATCCAAATATATGAAGTAAGGCGAACCATTCCCGCTTTATATGCAGCAAAGACAGCTTGATGAAAGGATCAAGCTGTCTTTTAATATGCCTGCAGAAAGCCTCTTTCAATAAATGATCTTCTCCAGACCAAAATAAGAAATGTTTTCTATCAGATCCGCAATTTCCTTAGGCGGCTCCTGAAAATCCTTTTGAATCCAATCGTCGAGGATCCCTATTGTTCCATTCGATATGAATGTACAAAGATATTGAATTTGGTTTTCTGGGACATCTTTTTCGGATTGTTTCCATTTATCCAGGCATTTATTATGGGCAATGACAAGGATATCCTGCAAAAATTCTTTCCCGGTCCTTTTGCTGAACAGAATTCTGCTGAGATCTTTGTTTTCCAGGATCACTTCAAGTATTTCTTCTGTAAACCCTGAAATGGTATAGTCATCCTTTGATTCAGTAATGGCCTCCTTCAATTCTGCCGCAAATTTCCTCTCCAATTTGTTCATTAAGTCATGAACATCATCATAGTAGCGGTAAAAAGTTGCCCGGTTGATCTCACAATTCAAGCATAGCTCCGTAACCGTGATTTTATTGATCGATTTATTTTCCAATAGTTCCAGGAACTTTTCTTTGATGATTCGTTTCGTATAGCGCACTCGGTTATCTTCCATATTATCTCTCCGTTTTTAAACATTTTACGTATTTCTGTTTCATAACTATCATTTATAAAAAAATTGATGATTGATAGGAATTGTTATTTTACTATACAATCTCCCTATCCGATATGCAACATAATGTTTACTAACTAACGGAGGGTTTTATGAAAAATATCTCTATTATTACAGACAGTTGTTCTGATTTGCCTATTAATCTCCTGAAAGAGATGGACATAAAAATAATACCGCAGCATTATCGTTTTGATGATCAGACTGAATATGGCGGAGGAAAGGAAATAAGCCGGAGTGAATTTTATTCCAGAATAAGAAACGGGGAAATAGCCCAGACAAGTGCGTGCTCCCCTTCATCCGCTGTCAGCATCCTGAAACAAGAATTGGACAAAGGGAATGACCTTATTTGCATCCCCATTTCCAGTGCTTTAAGCTGCACATATAATGTAATCCGGATGGCTGCCCTCGAGTTGGCGGATGAGTATCCGGAACAAAAGATTGCGGTCATTGATTCTTTGACTGCTTCCATTGCTCAAGGGATGATGATCTATACAGCTTGCAGAATGAGGAATGAAGGGCAGGCATTCGAAGAGATAGTCGATCATATCGAAAGCCATAAAAGTTCATACCACATTGAATTTTTCGTTGACGACCTGGGCTGCCTGGCAAGAGGCGGAAGGTTGAATCCGGCTTTAGCCAAAATAGGCGGTGTCCTCGGAATCAAACCAATCCTTTATGTGACCGATCAAGGAACGATTGAAGTTTGCGCCAAAGGCAGAAGGGTATCGGGAGCGAAAAAGATAATGAAAGAACGATTTTTGGCATCCCATGCCGAGCAAAGCAGCATCGTTGGCATTGTCCATGCCGATAACCTCGAAAGCGCATTGGCATTGAAAAAAGAATTGGAATTGGAAGATGAATTTGAGCATGTCTTCATATCAGAACTTTGTCCTGCGATCGGAAGCCATACAGGAGCTGATTGCTTAGGGTTGGCTTACATTAAAAAGCATGACCAATCAATGATGTAAGGAGCCTTTTTGGAGAAGGATTCCTTTATGAAATGAAAAAAGCAGAAACGTTGTTGAAACGTTTCTGCTTTTCTTTTGTCCATACTTTTGGAGCTGTTTACGATTCCCGGTTCACCATATATTTCAGCAGATGTTCCAAAAAAACCGTATTCCGGGGAATTTTCGGCAATACCTCCATCGCCAGACAGTATTGATTCCACATCTCTTTTTTCGCCTCTTCTGCACCAAGCACGGTCACAAAGGTCGAACTGCCGTTTTCCAAGTCTTGCTTGGCAGGTTTTCCAATTGTATTGATGTTCCCCTCCGCATCGAGCAAATCATCTTTTATTTGAAATGCGACTCCGGCATGGCGGGCAAAGTCTTTTAATGCCTGCATTTCCGATTGATCCGCAACCGCCAGCAATGCCGGCATGAGCAGCGAAGCTTCAAATGCAATCGCTGTTTTATAAAAACAGAGTGTCTTCAGCTGTTCGAGCGTAAGCTTTTTCCCCTTAGATTCCAAGTCCATTGCCTGCCCCTTGCACATATCCATTGTCGTCCTGGCTGAATAACGGATTAGCTTCAGGATCGTCTTCGCATCGAACTGCTCCAAAAATGTCTGTTCCTCAATGGCTTTCTGTGTCAGAAATAGCGCACTCAGTTCGGCTGTCGCTGTGTTATATGCCTCATGCAAGGTCGGCCGCCCCCTGCGGGTCGGGGCATTATCCTGGGCAGGCAGGTCATCGAAGATCAGCGATGCCGTATGCATAAATTCCAATGATTTCAGAAGCGGGATAATGGCTTCCTTATCCAATCCATAGCCATCCGCCCCCATCGACCAGGCGATCACAGGCCTTAAGCGTTTACCTTCCCCTTCAAGGCTATAATTCACCGCCTCCAAGATGTGTTCATCTAACCGGTTCGGGTCTTGAAGCGTGAGATTCTTGTTGATTTCGGAGCGCATGTTTTTTACGCTTTCCCTGAACGTTTCAAGGTCATCCCGGTCTTTTCTCAGATTGCCGAGCATATGGTCGCGGAGCAATTTATCATAGAAATCCACATTATCCGCTTTCTTCACGAATTTTTGGATCATCCGGTTGAAGTCCGGCATCCGAGAGGCGAACAGTTCCATCACCTCATTGTATTTATCTTTCCCCATACGCTCCTTATAGCGTTTCAACCCATTGATCGCACGGTCCAATATGACCTCGCGCGCTTTCGGATCAGATTTATAAACACTATGGATCAGGTTCGAGATGACCGTCCAATATAGTTCAAACGGGTTGATCAAATCCGGGCGTTCCTGATGATAGCGCAAATAATACGTATATGGCGTTACAGCCCCTTCTTCCAGGTCATCAAACATGTCTGCAAAGTCATCTGCCAGCTGATTGTAGATGCCATAATAAAACGTCCGCCTGTCGAATCCTTCATCTTCCGGAGCGTCTATGACCGACCTGACGATCAGCCGGGAAGAAGATGACTTCAGAATGACAGGAATGTACAGATCCTCATTTGAATAATCCCGATAGGAGAGTGTTTTTTGCCGGTCCTCTTCCTGTGACTGAAAGAATACATACGCCTGTTCAAAAAAGGATGCCAGCCTTTCCGGCCGCTGATGGGCCTTTATCATTTCGAACGCCTCACTCAGTTCCGCATGGATGAACCGGACCAGTTCTTCATTCTCCCCCTCCCACTCATCCAATTCCGGCACTGTCCCTGTAATCAGCGCGGTCCTGATCAACTCCGAGTATCGGCCTGCCTCTTCATCAGAAAGAAGCTTCGCATCGAGAAGATCATCGATGAACGGATATGTCAGTCCGTATGAGTAGCCCAACCGTATCGCGTCCTCAAGTTTCTTACGCCGCTCATCGGGAGCGGTGTCTTCATCCATGTCTATGATGACATGCATAAGGACCCCGGCAATGATCTTCAGCAGTTTCCGCTGGGCATTAAGGGCATCAAGCCCTTCCGGCATCTGCGAAGTAACCCTCCTCAATTTGCCGAAAAGCCAGATGACTGTTGATTCGATTCCTTCTTCTTGGGCTTGCCTGTATACACTATGAAAACTGAATAAAACCGGCTTTTCTTTCGGCGACTCAGTCAGTTGGCTCTTCAGGCTTTCAAAAGTCTTCTCGATTTTTTCCCTAGTATCCTCTGAATCCAACGCTTTCCCCAAATCCCTCATAAATAGATAGGAAATGCTTCTGTCCAGATAATCGTCAAGCTTGCCCCTGTAGTCAAGCCATTGAATATAATAATGGTAATCTTTTTGGCTCGGCTGTCTGCTGCCTCGGGCAAACAAGGATAAAAAAGGGGAATGCACGTGGCTTTGTTTCCACACCCCAAAATCACTTGCCAAAGCAGGCATATAGCTCTTATCGTTCACTTGCTCCCAAAGGGACCTGAAGTAGGCGGCAGCCCTTTGTTCCGCCGACTTATAGCAAGTCTCCGGGTTGATTTGTCTATTTTTAATCATACATACCTCTGCTTACTGTTTTCTGATATCGAACAATTCCTTCATATACATACTAATACGTGCAAAATGCACTGCTATTACAATCTATTTTCCAGCCTTAATTTCTTACTCGGCTGATTAGTAGCTGCAGTCACCATTTACCCATTTCACACAGCTATAATAAGCGTACCATCTTTCCTTCCTGAAAGGAAACTAGATCTACAACAGGTCAGTTTCCGTCTTTCTTCTATATATACTTGTTTCTTACTCACAAAGTTTCATAAAAAAAACGCCGGGCAGGGGAGCGGCGCTTTTTTATCTTATCGGTTTCTTTCCTTCCACAAGTTCCGCAAACTCCGGCAGCTCAGTGGAATAAGTGACATAAAGCCTCGGCAGCAGGTACCTTTCGTCTTTGGTGCCATTTCCCGTATAATAGCTGGGTGTCGTCGTTAGCCCGAATTGATAGTATTTTTTCGTTTCGTTGATTACCTTTTGATTGAAGCTCCCATATGGATAGGCAAGTGCGATCACCGGCTTTCCGGTTATGGTTTCGATTGCTTCCTTGGATCCTTTCAACTCGGCTTTCAGGTCCACGTCCTTTGTCAGGTCAGGGTGGGATGCTGTGTGGGATTGAACCGAAACCATACCGGATGCTGCCAATTCCTTTAAGTCGTCTTTCGACAGCCGGTTGGGGCGGCCGATGAAGTCGGATATCACAAAGAACGTTCCTTTCGGAGAAAAGGTTTCCGTCTTTACTTTTTTGAAAATGGCAAAGGCATTCAAGTTATTTTTATAACCATCATCAAATGTCAGGAATATCGGTTTCGGGACTTTCCCCGCTTCTTCCCACTCCTCAAGCGTTAATGGTGTAAAACCTTGCTCACGTAAATAGAGCATCTGTTTTTCGAATTCTTCCGGTGCTACATACAATTCTTTCGTACCCTTGCCCTTGAATTCGGCTATGGAATGATAAATCAGGATCGGGATTTTCGTTTCTGCATATGCATGGTTCGGCAGAAACACTCCAAGCAAGCAGAACACAAGGAAGCATCTTCCTTTCATTTGCCAGCCCCCTCTTTTTTCCCTATTATTCCTCAATGCAGGCAAATTATCAGCTCTCCATATAGACCGTTTTTCCCTGAACCTGCCCTTCAAGCTCCAGAAGGCGGGTCTTCATATCGAGCCCGCCCCGGTAACCTGTCAGCGCACCTTGCTTTCCGATTACCCGGTGGCATGGAACGATCATCAGTAAAGGGTTAGCTCCGATGGCCGCCCCGACAGCACGTACAGCGGTTGGCCTCTTGATCGACTCCGCAATATCCGAATAGCTTTTCTTCTCTCCGTACGGTATGTCGCATAATGCATTCCATACGGCATGCTGAAACGCTGTCCCTTGAAAATCAAACGGAATCGTAAAACATGTCCGTTTTCCCTGCAAATATTCTTTGATTTCATACGCATAAGGCTCAAGCCTGTTATCGTTTTCCTCTAAAGTACTCCCGGGTACCGTTTTCTCGCCCATGCCTCCAATTCATCGAATGGTGCGTCCCATGACCCGACATAGCATAACCCCTTATCCATTGCCCCAATATAAAATTTCCATTGATTATGTCCCAACAACGCCCAATATATCGTTTCCACCTTTTTCATGCCGAAATCCCCCTTCATTCAATCGATCCATTTCTTATACCCTCATTATATCCGTTTTGTATCCGATTTTGCGCTTATCGGAATGAAACAGCAAGATTTCGAACAGCCTATACCGCAAAAAAACTCCACCCGAATAAATGGATGGAGTCTCAAATAGCTTACACTAATTCAATTGTCATGCCTGGCTTCAGGTGTTCCAGTACCGGCAAATCGCTCTGCTTTACCATGCCGATGACATTGACCCGCTCATCAGCCGGCAAATCTGCCAATGCAATCTGCATTTCGCCCCGATAACGGCCATAAAGGTCATTATCGATTGTGATGCTCCCCTTCAGGCGCGGACTGTTGTTTACAGGAAGCACTGCCCCTTCTGTCCTCGTGTCCATAAAACGTAGAACGTCCCTGGAAGCATCCGGCCTCAAGCTGTATTCCCCCTGTTTCTCGAACCCTTGCTTAGCATGGATTGTGACTTTTCCTTGATCGTAGTCAACCATCCTTTTCAGCAAATCTTCGCCTGGCTCCGGGTCGCCGACAAATACATCATCTATCCCGTCCCTGTACAGTTCAAGCATCGCAACAAACGGATCGGCATGCCGGTGCTTTTCAAGCGTAGGAAGGCCTTCAAATAATGGCCCGCGCTTTTCACCTGTGCCCGCCACAAAAGCAAATAGCGGAATGCGATACTGCTTGTACAAATCATTCTGTTCCTTGAAGAAAGTTTCGCTTAGTCCCGTTTCACTGCGCGGATAAAAATTATGCCATCCGATCAGCTGTTCACTTGTAAGCCCATTTTTCAGTAGAAGCTGTAAATCCCGTTCAAACAATATGCTGGAATTGACCGCAATTTTGAATTCCTTTGCCAGCCCGGCAATGAATCCATGGTCGAAGAAGTCATCCAGCCTTAGGCCTGTTACGCCCAGCTCCTTCAAACTGAATAAACTGTCCACCCCTAAATGACCTGGGGTTTTTAAGGAAACATCCGCATATACCTCAATTCCATTATCCTTAGCCAGCTGAAGCAGCTTCATGGCCCGCACTGCCAATTCGCCTGCTTCTTCCGGGATATGAAGCGAGGTGAATCCCCGCTTCACTCCCAGCCTGCCTGCATGGCTGATGCGTTCCTCTGCCAAAGGATCATTCAGGTAAAAGGAAATGCCCGTCAATCAAACTCACCCGCCATTGAATCTTTGAAACCGAACGTATACGTAAATAGGAAACCTGCTACATAAGCAATCAGGACACCGATTAAGTAAAGCAGGACTTCTCCCTGATTAACAAGGAATGCAAGCGGCAAACCGGATACCCCGATCGATTCAGTAGCGATCTGGAAATGCGCCTGGAAGGCTGCACCGACACCCGCCCCTAAACATGCTGTCAAGAATGGGCGTCCAAGTGGCAGTGTAACCCCGAAAATCAATGGTTCGCCAATCCCGAGAATACCGGAAGGAAGACCTCCGCCGATTGCCCGTTTCAGGCGTGTTTTCTTTGTTTTCATATAGATCGCAAATGCAGCGCCGACTTGGCCTGCCCCGCCCATAGCCAGGATAGGCAATAACGGATCGTCGCCGATTGTATTGATCAATTCCAAGTGGACAGGCGTCAATCCTTGATGCAGGCCTGTTACTACAAGCGGCAGGAAAGTTGCCCCGAGAACAAATCCGGCAACAACTCCGCCAAGGTCAAGAATCGCCAGCAATCCGTCTGTAATCACATCGGAAATGATGCCTCCTACCGGCATGAACACTAAATACGTCATGATACCAGTAACCAAAAGCGCAACAGTCGGCGTAATGATGATATCAAGAGACGCCGGCACGACTTTCCTTACATTTTTCTCTACAAAGGCGATGAAGATGGCCGCAAACATTACCCCGATCAGGCCGCCGCGTCCTGGCAGCAATTCTTCACCAAACAGAGCAATCTGGGCAGCAGCAGGGTTGATAATCAGGATACCTGCCAACCCGCCTAGTGCAGGCGAGCCCCCGAATTCTTTTGCTGTATTGATCCCCACGAAGATTCCTAAGTATGCGAATAAGCCTCCGCCGATAACTGTTAAAATAATGGCAAGTTGCGATTCCTCCGGTAACCATCCTGCCTGGATGACCGCCTTCGTGATACCGTTTACAAGTCCGGATGCAACCAATGCAGGAATCAACGGAATAAAGATACTGGCAATTTTCCTCAAAAAGAGCTTAAACGGTGTGCTGTTTTTCTTTTTCAGTTCCCCTTTCACACTTGCTGCGCGATCTTTCAGGTCGATATCGCCTTTTGCTTCTACAAGCTTACCGAATTCTTCCGTCACTTTATTGACCTTGCCCGGTCCGATGATGATCTGAAGTGTTTCTTCTTCTACAAACCCCAGCACGCCATCAATCTTCTTAATGGCATCTTTGTTGACGAGCGAGTCATCATAAGGTGTTACCCGAAGCCGCGTCATGCAGTTCGTATAAGATTTGATGTTGTCTGCTCCGCCAAGCTGCTCCAGTATCTTCTCAGCTAGAATTTTGTTGTCTTGACCAGCCATTTTCTTTCCCCCCAAAGTGTTATTTGTTCGTCTTGCCTTTCATATACTTAATAGCCTCTCTTGTCTTATCGATGGACTTGACCGTTTCATCGTACTGCTCTGTCGCCATGCTCAAAAAAAGAATATCGATCATGAACAGTTGAGCGAGCCTTGACGATGTGGCTGCACTTCGAAACGGAGCTTCCTTCGAATAGGATGTATATAAGTTAATATCGGCCAGCGATGCGACCGATGAGGGCCCATATTTAGTCAAACTGATTGTTTTGACGCCTTGCTCCTTCGCAAGCTTCGTCACCTCGATGGCCTCGATTGTCTCCCCCGAGAACGAAATCGTAAAAACGGCATCATCGGGATCGGCGTTGGCAATCAGAGTAGCCACGAGATGCGTATCCACGAATGCTGTTGCGCTTTTGTTGATACGAAGCAGCTTTTGCTGGGCATCCACTGCGATGATTGATGACGCTCCGATGCCAAAGAAATGAATGTTCTTCGCCTTCAAGAGCACATCAACCGCTTTTTTCAGCTCCTCGTAGTTAATCACTTCAGAAGAATCGCGCAAGCTTTGTATGCTGTTATTCAACGTCTTTTGGACAATCATTTCAGCTGTCTCATCGCTTGTGATGTCTCTGTACCCGTGTTCTGCGGCCTTTCCGAGATCTCCCGCTATCCTGACCTTCAAGTCCTGGAAACCATTTAGCCCCAGTGACTTGCACAGCCTGATGACCGCAGCTCCGCTGGAATTTGTCCTGTCGGCCAGATCATTGACTTTGCAGTTGACGACTTCATACGGATTTTCCAATATATACTCGGCAATCTTCCGCTCGGAAGCAGGCAATTGCTCGATCATGCTTACAACCATTTTCAATACTCCTGAAACCACTGCCATTCACCTGCTTCTTTTTTGGATCACTCAGCTTCTTCGGATTCTATAGCCTTGCGGACATACCCTCCGGATTGCTCCAGGATCAGAATGGCTTCTTCCTTACCGACATTCCTTTTCAGCATGACCAGGGCGACTTTCACCTGATTGTCTGCAGCTTCGAGAGTTTGTTTAGCAGTTTCATAGCTTTCGCCGGTGATTTTGATAATGATGCCAATGGCTCTTTCCTTAAGCTTCTCATTGCTGACATGGACGTCAATCATAAGGTTCTCATAGGCTTTTCCCAGCAAAATCATGGAAGATGTCGAAATCATGTTCAAAATCATTTTGTGAGCGGTTGCAGACTTAAGCCTTGTTGACCCCGTAAGTACTTCAGGACCAACCACCACTTCAATCGCATGGTCCGCTTCTTCACTGATCCTTGCCTGTTTATTGCAGGAAAGCGCTACCGTTTTGGCTCCGACTGAACGTGCGTAGCGAAGCGCACCGATAATATAAGGCGTCCGGCCACTGGCTGCGATCCCTATGACGGTATCATCTTCAGTAAGGCCGATATTCTTCAGATCCTTCTCGCCATCTTCCGGCCTATCTTCTGCTCCTTCAACCGCTTTAATGAAAGCGTTTTCTCCACCAGCGATAATACCCTGCACCATCTCAGGATCGGTACTGAAGGTCGGCGGGCATTCAACAGCGTCCAATACGCCCAGCCTTCCGCTTGTACCCGCTCCCATGTAAATGAGGCGTCCTCCCTTTTTGAAGGAAGACACAGCAAATCCTACCGCTTTTTCAACATCAGGCAAAACTTCCTGTACAGCCATGGCGACCTTTTGGTCTTCTTCGTTCATAATACGCAGAATTTCCAAAGGGCTTGATGTATCTATCCGCATGCTTCTTTCGTTGCGCGACTCTGTCGTTAATAGATTTAGATTTTCTTTCATTAGCAAGACCTCCAGGATGCTCCTTTTGCACGGTTACAATATATATAGTAACTTTGCCCCTTCAATATACTGTATTTGAAATGAATATTCAATAATTTTTTGAAAAATTTAAAATTTCATTTCATTCTATTTCAAAAAAAGAAGCATATCCCTATATGCGGACATGCATAGGAATATGCTAAACATATTACGTCAAAATATATTTTCTGATTGCATTCGCAACCCCAAGGGAATTGTTCGCATCCGTCACAGCATCCGCCGTTTCCTTCACTTCCCCGGGAGCATTGCCCATCGCTATCCCAAGCCCTGCTTTGATGAGCATCTGCTGGTCATTGAAATTATCCCCGATGGCCGCAACCTCCGACATATCAAGCTCCAACCTTCCCGCCAATTTTTCCAGCGCAGACGCTTTCGTTGTTCGGGGAGGCGTGATTTCAAGACTTGTGAAGCCAAAGCTGCTGCTCACTTCGAAATGGTCCTTCATTCGGATCATCCGGTCCATGAACCCTTCATAATCTCCCTGCTCTTTTCGAAAAGCTGCCAGCTTCTGGATGGCCGGTTCGCTTTCTTTCACGTATTCATCAAAAGAATCGAAAAGCCTGATTTCGCATTGCGCCCGGAACCGTTCCAGGCTTGCATTTTCCGCTCCGTTCCCTTCCAGGGGAAGGATATTATTCTCGATCCATTTTTCATTCCACTCATTTTTCTCAGGCACCAAGAGACAATCCCCTTCATACAAGTGGCCATATACCCCATGGCTTCTGCATACATCCATAAAGGTGAGCAGGCTGTCTTTTGCGAATGTCGATTGATCGATGATTGTTCCATCCGGTTTTTGCGTAACCGCCCCATTGTAGGCAATGATCGGATCATTTATACGGATGGCCTGTGCAATCCATCTCGTAGCCAGCGGCGTCCGGCCGCTGCAGATGACCACCTTTCCTCCTTGCTCCCTGAACGCATGAAGGGCCTCAATCGTTTCCTTGTCGATTTCCCGCTCTTCATTCAGCAACGTTCCATCGAGATCAACAGCCAACAATTTATATTCCATCCGGCACCCCTCCTGTTCCTACTAGTATTGCACTTATTCAAGGAATATCCTATTATTTTCTCTTTTTTGAGGATTAGTTAAACGCTATTGTTGATCTCCCTAGGTCGGACGCTTTCCGCGGGCACACGCCAATCCCCCTCGCCGCCCTTCGCTCCAATAAACGGTATCAACACTAAAATATAACACAGCTTTTTTAAAGACAATCTCTCGCTTTGTTTTTCCTGACAATCTATCACGCAATAGGCTTATATTCTTATATACAGAAAAAAGGTGAATCAAACACTTTGATCCACCTTACGCCAGGCTATTTGCTTCTTGCCGCATCCACCATGAGCAATACGGCCGAAATGATATGCATAACCATCCCTACCAACGGAATCCACGCCACACAGGAGGTTACAATCCCTACTATACTGCCGTGTCTGTTTGCACCTTCATTAATTGAGAAAATCAATGTTACTATGTGCAATGCCAAAGTAACGAGCAAAGGAATCCATAAGTAACTTACAACAATGGTTCCTCCGAGAACCGGGATTCCCAATAATGCTTCCAATCCGCCTGATACCCATTTCAAAATAGTTGATGTTTTCAAGGTCTGTCCCCCCCTAACTATAGTTTCCATTGAATGGGCCTAACTACACTATTCATATATAAAGTGAACCTTCAATCCGCATTTTTTCTCGTTCATTTTTACTTCCTGTCCCAATAGCCTGTTAATACGGGTCAAAGGGTGAAAATGCAGTGTTTATCCATAATAGATCCTATCTTACTATTAGTATAACCCCCTCTGATGTAACCGTTGTGTTTTAAAATAGACCATATCATGACAAGCTTTTTTCATTCACTTTCCATTTGAGCATCGATTTATCTGTCATATTTATAAAACTTTCGATTCATTTTTATCATCTTTTCAAGCAGAAGCTTTCATTAGGAACGCAATCGTAGAATCTGTATCTTCTTTTAAAAACCTATTTAGCAATTTATCCTGTATATCCGGGCTTTCCATTTCAGCATCATAAACGGGTTGAAGGCCTTGAAATGTGTAAAGTTGATATACGAAGTGTTATCCTGAATTCTTAAAAAAGGGCAGGTTAGTTCAGGAAATTATCTTGGTTGTGGAAATATCTGTTATAATCATTTACAGAAGAACGTCATAGAAACAGGAGAGGATCGAATGTCATTAAATATATTAATTCCAATATTGATAGTAGCTCTACTTGTCGGATTCGGATACTTATTGGTTAAAGTATTTAGTAAATAAAAAAGGATTATATCTGAGATCTTACTGGTTTAAAGAGGGTTTCACTTTCATATAAAGATCTGTAATCAGCTCTTTTTCCCTTATCCCACCAGTGAAGCAGGTTAGCGATAAAGAAAACGGCTCTGCGAAATGAATACATATAAAGAAAATAGTATCTGAGGAAGGTGAAAAATGTCAAAATACATCAGTATCTTCTTATTGACTGTTGCAGTATGCATTATTCTGTATTTTATATTTGGTTACGCATTGATGAGCGAAGCAGATTCGGTGGAAGGAGCAATAAATACATTTGGTATTATCAATATCATTCTCCTTTCTTTTTTAATTGCACAATTCTTTTATGTAATAGATTTGATTAAGAAGAAAAGGTAATGGATTTAGTCCTTACAAAATACTCTTCAGGGCTTTAAGCTGATTGAACACAGATTTATATATGCTATAGATGAGGCAGGTTAATTGTATAGTGAAGCGGTTTTAACTGTAATTGGTATAATAAATGGGTAAGTGAATTATTTGGAAGTCTTATTTAGTTTTGTTTTAGGTCTACTTTTTCTCACGGTTGGCATTATCGCTTTTTCTCCTCCTAAATTGCCTTGGGTAATGAGATTTATAATTATATTTGCTGGTGTGGGTTTTATTTTGTACTCATTACTAAGATTGTTCGGAATTCTTTCTTCATAAGCTATCGGTGGCGTTCGTTGAACCACAGAATACATTTTGTTGTAGTAAATATACAAAAAAGAATAGATGCATACAGGCATATCTCCTCTATGCATCTATTCTCTCTCTCAACACCCCAAATATTGTTAAACATCTTCTGACTTTTAATAAATTTTATCTCTCCGGCTTTCTCTCATAAAGGGAAGCATGCCGGCCAGTAACCCTCTACAGCTTAAACTTCTGTACCAGGACGTTCAGGTTTTCAGCCAGCTTCGCCAATTCTTCCGAGTTGCCTGCAATTGTTTCCATCGAGCTGCTTACCTCTTCTGAAGAAGCGGTTGTTTCTTCGATTCCTGCAGATGATTCTTCAGATATTGCCGCCACCTCTTGAACAGAAATCTCAATGGATTGGCTGCCGTTTTTGATTTCCGATAAGGCAGATGTAATCTCCAGCAGGTTATCAGTCATCTCGATTACCGAGCTCCTGATTTCATAGAATTTCTCACCTGTCATCCGTACCTGATTTGTTCCGTTTTCAAAGTCTTGATAGCCGGACTGCAAAGAATCAGCCACACTATCAAACTCCTCTTGAATATTGACAACAATCTCGGAAATATCCATAACCGATCTCGCCACTTCTTCCGCCAGCTTACGCACCTCATCGGCGACCACGGCAAAGCCTTTACCATGTTCTCCTGCCCTGGCGGCTTCAATCGCCGCATTAAGCGCCAATAAATTCGTTTGGTTCGCGATGTTTTTGATGACATCGACCAAATGGGTAATTTCCTGTGTCTTATGATTCAGGCTATTCACCTTCTGAATCGAATGCTGGACGGTTTGATCAATGATTCCCATTTGGGCAACAGATGAGTCCATCATTTCTGTTCCTTCGTTTGTCATGTCAATGACATTGCGTGACTTAAGCTTGATCGATTCACCATGCCTGTTAGCTTTTTCCACTCTTTCATTAAAATCCGTAATGGTCTCTGAGAGCCTAGCTGTGCTGTTCGTCTGGGTTTCAAGGCCTGCAGCCAGCTCCTCCATCGTCATTGAAATCTGTTCTGTTCCTCTCCTCACCTCATTTGCCGTTTGCGTAAGGTCTTCACTGTAAGATGAGACTATGCCTGCACTCTCGGTAACCTTAACAAGGATTGTACGAAGATCTTCCCCCATCTCATTTGTCGTAGCCATCAGCTGGGCAGTTTCATCTTTCCTATCCGTTTCCATCGGCTTTTGGCCCAGGTTCCCGCCCGCTATGAGGCTTAATCTTTTCATCACCAGCCTGATCGGTTTAACAATCCTTCTGGATATCAAGATGGCAATCAGAACCGATAACAAAATGGACACGATCGTAAGAATTATACTCATCTCTTTCGACTGCTCCCCATTTTCAATGATTGTTTGCCCAATCCTTTCTATGGATTGCTGGCTTTCATTCGCATAATCACCAAATCCATCAATCAATTCCTCTTCCAGCTTTTGCGCTCTGGACATGACTGTTTTGGCCTTTTCAGCCTCTCCCTTTCCTGCCAATTCAAAGGCCTGGTCAGTCAATGTACCCCATCTGACTTTCTTTTCAAGAAGGACTTGGAACTTCATTTCTGAATTGATGCTGTCCGCTTCCTTTTCTAAAGCTAAGCTTTCCTTCGTGCCAGCTTCGAATTGTTCACGGTATGAATCATCCCCGTATAGCAGATAGCCCCTGATCAGACTTGCCCTATGCGCCATATTGGTCGCCAGATTGTTATTGATTTTCGATAGCTTCAATTGCTTGTTCAGGACTGTGTTCAATGACTCATTCGTTTTGTCGATCATATATATATTGGTGGCGCTCAATAGCATCGCCAGCAATATGACTACGGAAAAACCAGCCAGGATGGAAGTGTATATACTTTTGAAGTTCAGGAGCTTTTTTCCTTTTTTCTCTCTTTTTGTGAGTGCTTGTTTACGATTTCTGATTTTCATTTCAACCCGTTCCTTTTAAAGTCTTTTTTCCGCCCGTCTCTCTACCGGAGGGCACGGCTACCCGATTTTTTATGAATCAGGCAAATGTTTTGCCCCTGCTTTTATCGGACTAAGGTTGTCATTTTATATAGTCATTGAGATGTTTAGGTATAAAGACCTATAAAAAGAAGCGAATCTCATCCGAATTATGTTTCACAATGGGCTGCTTACCGACATCCCCCAAACCTACCAATATCGTATAATTTCTTTATGATTCTTAAGGGAAAGGAAAACATGCCAAATAAAATCCTGAACAAGTACGTTCGCAATAAACAGCCGAAACCTAAGATAAACGTATACCTGGACACGGCTATCGTCTTCACTTTCATGTTGCTGGCATTATCAACTGATTCACGCGTTTGGCTCTATTGTTTAGCGGTTGCCCTTTTTACGAAAAACGTACTTGTCCACCGCTACAGAAACCGGAGGCTTGCCAAAGAAGTCCTAACTTTAGGTTTAACGATGTTATTCATTTTTGTGATAGACATGATACTAGTTTGGTGATGGACAAATAGCAAAACTCATTGCCAGGTCGTTTACTTTGCCATTGACGATGATGGCAATAAGTGATACGATTCTACTTACATTATTTTCTGAATTAACAAAAAATAAATATCTGTGGGAATAGGTTTCTTAAACTGTTTAAGAATGAAAAGGGAAGATTGGTGAAAATCCAACACGGTCCCGCCACTGTATTAGGGGAGTTAGCACTTGCTGATCACTGATTGTTTTCAATCGGGAAGATGGTGCTTAATGTTGATCCTTGAGTCAGGAGACCTGCCTATTCCGGCAACACTGTTTTGTACCTACGGGAGATAGGGAGGTGTTAGAATGAATAAACCTGTGTATACATATGGGCATTTCTAACGTTTTCTGTTCAAAACGTTGGAAATGCTTTTTATTTTTATAACAGGGGGATGAATCACATGAAAACGAGTAACTTAGGCTATCCGCGTATTGGCGAAAATAGGGAATGGAAAAAAGCTTTGGAGCTGTACTGGGCTGGCGCTATCGATGAAGAGAACTTCAAACAAACTACGGATAGGATCCTTTTATCCAACCTTAGGAAGCAGGCTGGCATAGGCATAGACTTCATTCCTGTCAATGACTTCAGCTATTATGACCATATGCTGGACACGGCTGCCATGTTCGGATTGGTTCCGGAACGCTATGGGAATGTTGAAGGGAACGTTTCTTTGTCTCAATACTTTGCCATGGCCCGCGGAAGTGATACAGCTGTAGCCTGCGAAATGACGAAGTGGTTCAACACTAATTACCATTACATTATTCCAGAGCTTGCTCATGCGAAATTCCGGCTGGTAGAGAATAAGCCGCTTGAAGCTTACAGAAAAGCAAAGAAACATTTGGGCATCGAGGGGAAGCCCGTGATTATCGGCCCGTACACCTTCATGAAGTTATCTAAAGGATATGATGAAAAAGAAATCCCAGCGGTTCTGCTGCAGCTCCTTCCTTTGTATCAGCAGGTCCTTAAGGAACTGCATGAAGAAGGCGTACAATGGGTGCAAATCGATGAACCAATCCTGGCTACAACTCTTTCAAAGGATGAATTAAAGACGGTCCAATATATTTATGAACAATTGCACCAAGCGGCACCTGGCCTGCATAAAATGCTCCAAACATACTTCGACTCTGTAGATGAGTATGAAACTGTCGTATCGCTTCCTGTTCAAGGCATTGGGCTGGATTTTGCAAACGATAAAAACCGGAACTTCGACAATCTCCGGACTTTCGGATTTCCGAAGGATAAGGTGCTTGGCCTTGGGATCATCGATGGGCGCAACATATGGAAGGCAGACTTGATCAACAAGAAACAGACAATAGACCTTATCACGGAAACAGTGAGCACGGACAGAATCTGGATTCAGCCATCCTGCAGCTTATTGCATGTTCCTGTCACAATAGATAATGAACCTTCGCTGGATCAAACCTTGAAAAAGGCGCTTGCATTTGCAGATGAGAAATTGCTGGAAGTCCAAACATTAAAAAACAGTTATAGTTCCATTGAGGATACAGAACCGTTCGCACAAAGCCGTGCAGACATTGAAGTTCTGAACACTTCCCCTGCCCGCAACATAACGGAAGTCCATTCGGCAATCAGGGATATTACATCTGAAGATTTCGGGCGCAAAGAAACATTCAAGCAGCGAAAAGATATCCAGCAAGCATATTGGCAACTTCCTGAATACCCTACGACGACAATCGGGAGCTTCCCCCAAACGCCTGAAGTCCGGAAAGCACGGCTCAAGTACAAAAAAGGGGAATGGAACCAAGAGCAATACAATCGTTTCATCGATGAAGAAATCGCAAGATGGATTTCCATTCAAGAAGACATCGGCCTGGATGTGCTTGTCCATGGCGAATTCGAACGCAATGATATGGTCGAGTACTTCGGCGGCAAATTGGCCGGTTTTGCTTTCAGCTCTAATGGCTGGGTACAATCTTACGGCTCACGCTGCGTAAAACCCCCTATCATTTATGGGGATGTGGCATACAAGGAGCCAATGACCTTAAGGGAAAGTGCATATGCCAGAAGCCTGACAGATAAACCTATGAAAGGCATGCTCACAGGACCGGCCACTATCCTGAACTGGTCATTCGTCCGAGACGATATATCCAGAAAAGATGTTTGCTTCCAAATCGCCTTGGCCCTAAAAGAAGAGATTGAGCTTTTGGAGGAGAACCATATCAAAATGATCCAGGTTGACGAACCTGCATTGCGGGAAGGGTTGCCGTTAAAAATGGAAGACCGTCAGGAATATCTCGATTGGGCGGTCCAAGCATTCTTGCTTGCGACATCTTCTGTTGAAGCAACGACACAGATACATACACATATGTGCTATTGCGATTTCAATAATTTCCTTGATGTGATCAGCAAGCTGGATGCGGATATCATCTCCATAGAGACATCGAGAAGCCACGGTGAACTCCTGAACTCTGACCAATTGAAATCGTACGATAAGGGGATTGGCCTTGGTGTATATGACATCCATAGTCCGCGGGTCCCTTCTGTTGAAGAAATGGTTACACTGATTTCGAAGTATTCGAAGATATTATCAAAAGACCAGATATGGGTAAATCCTGACTGCGGATTAAAAACGAGAAATGAAAAAGAAACAGTCGCTTCCCTTAAAAACATGGTGAAGGCAGCTGAATTCATACGCACTGAAGCTTCTGCCTGCGTGACGGAAGGAATATGAGAAGCATATGGAAGCCCGAGGAAAAATAAAAACTGTCAGTGATTCGCGTGCAGAATTGACCGATCTCGTTCTTCCCCCAGATACAAATATGCACGGAACCATTTTCGGAGGAAAGGTCATGGCCTATGCGGATAAGATTGCTGTCATATCCGCAATGCGCCACTGCAGAAAGCCGGTTGTAACAGTCAGAAGCGATTCATTTGAGTTTCATTCACCAATCAAGTCAGGGGAAGCCATATGCATTGAGTCATTTGTTGTCTGTGCTTTCCGCACATCTATGGAAGTCCTTGTAAGAATCTATGCTGAAAATTTGCTGACCGGAGAAAAAAGAAAGACTTCACAAGCATACTTAACAATCATTGCAATCGACGAACATTCCAAGCCCTCTGAAATACCGCCTATCACTCCAGTTACTGAAGAAGAAAGGCTGCAGTATGAATCGGCAATGGAACGGTATCAAAAACGAAAACAAAAACGCCAAGTACCTGACCGGGTCTTATAAGCGGCATACTAAACAAAAAATCAGCCTCATCTTTACAATAAGAAGGGGGCTGATTTTTGCAAATGTTTTTGGCTTTATCAATCCTTTGGACGCATACGCCATTTCAATGCATCCGCCCCCAAAGCATGATCGTTACCCCGGTCAAACAGCATGCGGCACCGAGCCAATCGTACATAACAGGCTCTTTTTTATTGTACCTCTCATTCCCACTGTACAGCTAGAATGATAACGACGTCTCCATAATCCTCATACCCCCGAATGAAGGAAATTTCTGCAAAGCAGGAATGGTTCCGTACACACTACCAGAAGAATACCTCCAATTAATCCGTACCCCTTTCTGACCCGCACAGCCAGACCGTCTATTTCCGTGATTCCTGCCAGAACGAATAACACAATTGCATATGATTTCACCTTTTAACGCAGTTTTATGCTGTAATACCTCATTGCTTTTATACTGCCTTCCATCTCAAATACGTTTTTTTCAATTAGCTTTCTTAGCCTGTACTCGATGAATTCATCCCCTGTATATTGATCCAAATGCCCGATTACTTCTCCTATAAGTCTTGCGGATTTCATATAATCCTGTTTGCTTTGTTGGCGATGCAGCTTTTTCGCCTGCTGAATAATGAACTCATCATGATAATCTTCCGAAACATTGCGGAGCGTGCCATCTCTCCATACTCTTATCACTTCTTTACTTTCTGATAGTGCGATCCATTCTTTCTCCAGTTCCTCTCGATCATCGTCTGTAAGAATCATTCTGGAACCTTGACGAAAGATCACCTGCAATTTCTCCGGGGCAATTTCGCCTGTATGAAGGGGTGTATATGTTTGTTTCTTCATGCAAAAAAGCATTTCATATGCTTCGGACGTGCTGATTATGGCAATATCGCAGTTTCTCCCCTTCAAAAGATGGGACACATACCGGAGCCCAGTAAGTTCATGGGCATTATCGGAACACCATACGGTCAATTGAGATCCATCTTGTATGGAAGCCAATTGCCCAACTGCCGTTTCGAAGTATTTCTGATCATCCATCAAATCTCCAAATTCGTCAGTCATGCTCTCCTTCATCCAATCAAATCTGGCTTGTATCCCTATTTCCTCATGCAATTTATGAATCGGACCGATTGAGAATGTATCATGAAAAGCGATTACTTCTTCTGTATTGTCCAGCCCCATTTCCCTCAAAACCCATTTGACTGACCCTGATGCCGAAGCACCAAACACTATATGAATCATGGCTTTCTCCTTCCTTAAAAGACGGCTTGAATGGCGAGTTTTCCTGTTTATATACCATTAAAAATTTTACCATTTCCATACAGCCGACAACCAGATAAATGCTATAATTTGAAAAAACGAACCGGGGGATCATTAAATAGCCACATTGAAAACGAGGGCTTTCCAATGGATCAAAGAGCACTCATTACACATACAGGAAGAAGCAATGAAAAGCAGCCCCTATTACTTTAAGGCAAGGGGGCTCTCGAATTGCAATGAAATATTTATACGTTCCGGAACCGACTGGCTTGTATTCGGATATGAAACTATACGATGGGAAAGGCCTTCGACTCCCACACCCTGTGAATACGCCCTATACACCCTGGAATGGGAAACATTGAAGTTAATGAATGTGGAAGAACAGCAAAAAACGATCCTCTGCCTCCTTACGGATACGATCGATATAAGGAAAGAACAGTATAGCCAATGCCAATTTTGCGGCAGGCAAGTGGCGGTTGAGCATCGATTCGACGACAATACGTGCCACGGTTGTGCAAGCAATTACTTCGGCATTATTTATTAAACAGGAAAAGGGTTAGGGGAAGAGCGTTCCTCTTTTCCCTAACCCTTTTTTGCCGCCAGCCCTTATTCGATTTCAACGTGCACCTCATCGAGATATTCACTTACTTGGTCCAATAACATCAATAATGTTTCACATTGCTCCTCACCAAGCCGGTCGACCAGGCCGGAAAATAAAGTATGCAGGTAATCGGTTACTTTCTGCAAAATTTCTTCCCCTTTGCCTGTCAGCGAAATGTCCACGACCCGTTTATCATGGGGGTCTTTTTTCCGTTCGATATATCCATTTTTCTCTAAACTGTTGACTGTTTGTGTAACGGTCGGAGACGTGACGAACATCCGATGGCTGATTTCTGAAACCGTGATTGCCGTATTCCCTTCACGCTCCAGGTTCTTGATGCAAAGTAATGTCCTCATTTCACTATTCTTTATGCCCAACAAAGGCTGCTTTCGCCATTCGGCTTTCGCCAATCGGTCGAATGCCGAAACAAGCCTTTGAATATCCACATTTGACTTTTCCTGCAAGCTGTACACCTCATTCGCACTTGGTCTTTTTAGAAATGGGGGCCACTTGACGAACTGCCGCCCAAATCACATCTATATCTATCATACAGCATAATGGCCCAATCGTATAATGGCTGCATAAAAAACAGGCACCCGAAATACCGGATGCCTGTACTGAACTTTATTTGGTTTATTACTGTTTAGATGCCTGCTTCGCAAATGTGTTTTTCATGATAAAGCCGAAGAATGTCGTCATGAAGAACACACCGACCACAAGAATGATGATGCTGTTCATCAAGTAATCACTGTTCATGCTGAAAAGGACTTCCTCCCTGAACCAGGCTTGGAACGGCAGGCCGAGCCCAAGCAAAACGGCAAAGAAGAGAATTTTGACCATCAAGCTTTTTCCCTTCATTTTCTTAATGGAGCTATTGACGAAAAGACGCAGCAGAGCCAGTCCACAGCCTACAGCAAAAAACACCAATAAAAACAACTTAATATCCTCATTCAGTATAAATGCTTTACCAATCATGAATAAAGCAACGGCAGCTGAAACTGCCATAATTCCATGTGACTTGTTCAAAAAATACAGCCCCCTGTTATTCAACTGACTTATAAATAGATAGGCAACCTATCTATTTAAATATAATAACAAGAATACAG
>CAKQBC010000007.1 GCA_934215995.1 uncultured Bacillus sp.
GCAACGATCAGTCCGCGCTGGCCAAAGCCGACAGGGGCGATAATATCCATGATTCGTGTAGAAATATTGCGCTGGGTTGTTTCCAGCTTAATTTGCCGATCCGGGTATAGAGGCGTCAGCCCAGGGAAATGCACCCGCTCCTTGGCTGTTTCAGGGTCATCCCCGTTGACAGCTTCTACATGAAGCAAGCCGTAATATCTTTCATTCTCCTTTGGAGGCCTAACTTTACCGGATACTTTATCCCCATTCCGCAAGTCGAAACGGCGGATTTGGGAAGCAGAAATATAAATGTCCTCAGAACTTGGAGAATAGTTGATCGGCCGCAGGAAACCGAAACCTTCCGACGGGATGATTTCAAGCACGCCTTCCATGAACAGAAGGCCATCCTGCTCGGCACGCGCTTTCAAAATGGCAAAGATCAATTCTTTTTTTGTCAGTTTACTGTAGTAGGAAACTTTATATTCTTTCGCTAACTCATAAAGTTCCTTGAGCTTCATATGCTCTAAATGGGAAATTGTTAAATTCATTTGTACACCACTCTTTATTGTAATTACAAGCATCATTGGCTTTTCATCAGAAAAATAAAGGATAAACAAAAAGTCACTCACATGCTCCGCTTAAGACTTCATGGCCGCAACTTGGCCATCAGCAACATGGGCTGGCCCTTAGTTTGCTTTGGGACCGCCAATTGCCGCACTATTTTCAATTGTTGGCAGAGCCTGTTTGGTAAGAAGATTAAACTGAAGGAAATCGCCAAATATCATTTGAAGATTTGAGGTTTTTTGCAGACTTAAATAGTTAGGGAAACCTGTACTCTTTTCATTTTACTTTCATAATGAAAATTGTTCAACATATAGTCCTTGCCCGCTCCGGCAGCTTACGTTCCTTTACCCATTTTAAACCGCTTTTATTAAACATCGTCTATTTTACTTAAAAATATTCAAAAAATAAACATTTTTTTGAGCTCGCTTGAAAAGGGCAGCCGCGACTGCCCTCTCAGACTGTTGACAAACGCTCGCATTCTTCGTTGCTTGCCCGGCTCGTCCGCTCATGAGGTGAACAGGATGTTTATCACGTAAGCGTTGTCGCAGGACGCGACGCTTTTAGCTTACGTTCTTTGAATGTTCTACTCGCGTCTTCGCCGGTCTGCGCGCCTCGACTGACAAGCGTTTTCAATCAGTCTGATGTGCAACAATAAAAACAATGCTTACAATTAGTGCCAAAGAGAAAGGGCAGCCGCGACTGCCCTTTCTCTTTGCAGACAAATTCAGTTTTATAGATCGCTTCCGCCCAATACGAGATTCGGTTTTTTCTTCAGGCTGTGCCGTCCGTCGATAAAGCGGACCGTTCCGGACTTCGCACGCATGACGATTGATTGGGTTTCCCCGTAGTTGGCCTTGAATTGGACGCCCCGGAGCAATTCGCCGTCCGTTACGCCGGTTGCCGCAAAGATCGCATCGTCCCCTTTTACAAGGTCGTCCATGCGGAGGATTTTGCTGCAGTCCAGCCCCATCGCTACACAGCGATCCAGTTCGCCATCGTTTTGCGGGAGAAGCTTGCCCTGTATTTCACCGCCCAGGCATTTCAAGGCAACCGCAGCCAGTACTCCCTCAGGAGCTCCGCCGGAGCCGAACAATATATCAACGCCCGTTTGGTCGAATGCTGTATTGATGGCACCTGCAACGTCCCCATCATTGATCAGCTTAATGCGCACCCCTGCCGAACGAAGCTGCTCGATGATTGCTTCATGGCGCGGACGATTCAGAATGGTCGCCACTACATCCTCTATATCTTTATTCTTTGCCTTTGCGACTGCCCGGACGTTATCCATGACAGGCGCCTCTATATCGACCATACCTACCGCCTCTGGCCCGACTGCTATTTTATCCATATACATATCGGGGGCATGCAAAAGGTTTCCGTGATCGGCTACCGCCAATACAGCCAACGCATTCCATCCGCCCGATGCAACAATATTCGTTCCTTCCAGCGGATCGACAGCCACATCCACCCGCGGCCCATATCCAGTTCCAAGTCTTTCCCCTATATAAAGCATCGGGGCTTCATCCATTTCACCTTCACCTATAACAACCGTCCCCTTCATCGGGACAGTATCAAATACATTCCTCATGGCTGTGGTTGCAGCGCCATCTGCTTCGTCTTTTTTCCCTCGCCCCATCCAGCGTGCAGAAGCCAGTGCAGCTGCTTCCGTAACACGGACAAGTTCCATTGATAAACTTCTTTCCACTTGCATTACCTCCAGAGCCGTAATAAGTATGTCATAATGTATTTTAATTATAACACATTAGCCGGAATAGTGACGTAATTTTCTCTATAATTGCATTTCCATCGTTTACAATTTCTTGTACAGCTGCTCTCGAAATATCCTCATCACCGTAAAATGAGGCATAAAAAAACCCTTGAAAGGCAGTTTGCAATTGCCTTTCAAGGGGGTATCATTAGCTTTTCAGTTGCTCCAGTTCTTCATTCGACAGCTTTTCACGCCAAATCGTCGCTCCAAGGCCGCTTAGCTTTTCAACAAGGTGGCTGTAGCCTCTGTCGATATGGTCGACGCCGGTGATTTCTGTAATGCCTTCAGCCATCAGGCCGGCAATCACAAGCGCTGCACCGGCACGCAAATCACTCGCTTTGACCTTAGCGCCCTGAAGCCGGACAGGCCCGTTGATGATGGCTGACCTGCCTTCGACTTTTATGTTGGCATTCATTCTTCGGAGTTCGTCTATATGTTTGAACCGTGCGCCATATATGGTATCCGTCACCACGCTTGAACCATGCGCTTTCGTCAGCAGCGCCGTGAATGGCTGCTGTAGGTCCGTCGCGAAACCTGGATATACAAGCGTCTTCACATCGACACCCTTCATTTTCTCTTCAGGCTCAACATAGATCTGATCATCCCTTGTCTCGATGGCCACTCCCATTTCGCGCAGCTTAGCGATCAAGGATTCCAAATGCTGAGGGATGACGTTATCAATCAGGACGCCTTCTCCGACTGCAGCTGACATAATCATATACGTTCCCGCTTCAATCCGATCGGGGATAATCGTATGGCGGCAGCCATTCAGCTCCTCTACCCCATCTATGCGGATGATATCTGTCCCGGCTCCTTTTATCTTGGCTCCCATATTGGTCAGAAGGGTCGCTACATCGATTATTTCCGGCTCTTTGGCGGCGTTCTCAATCACCGTACGGCCTTTTGCCATCACGGCTGCAAACATAATATTGATTGTCGCCCCTACGCTCACAACATCCAAATATATTCTCGCACCCCTAAGCTCATCAGCACGCAGGTAAATAGCGCCCTGTTCGTTTGTCACCTGCGCCCCAAGAGCTTCAAACCCTTTTATATGCTGGTCAATCGTCCGGGGTCCCAGGTAACAGCCGCCCGGCAGCCCGATGACAGCTTTTTTGAAGCGGCCGAGCATAGCGCCCATCAAGTAGTAGGATGCCCTTAATTTTTTGACCTTCCCGTTCGGCAAAGGCATCGGAACCATTGCACTCGGATCGACCGTCATCACATCGCCATCAAAGGAAACGTCCCCTCCAATCTCTTCCAGCAAACTTTTTAACAGCGCAACATCTGAAATGTCAGGCAAACCTTCTATCGTTACAGGAGATCCAGCCAAAATGGTAGCGGGAATCAGGGCCACAGCGCTGTTTTTCGCTCCACTCACCCTGATTGTCCCCTTTAGCGGATATCCTCCGGCAATTTTTAGCTTGTCCATAATTAACTCCCTTCCATTCTGCGAAGTCATCCTATACCCAGTTTCATTATATACCTTTATTTTCCAACATAAAAATCTATTCACTGACATTTTCTTTAGTATTAGTGTACACAAAAATCAAAAAGTCATGTAACGATATGATAAATTATTTCAGGAAAATGATATTTTTTTACAATAATCCATTCGATCGCCTGCATTTTTCATACAGGCAATCGTATAATCCACAGGTTATCCTTTCCTGCAAAAATAAGCCACAGACTGCCATTGGCCTGTGGCTTACTTTCTTCCGCGTCCGGAGGCTGTCAACCCACTTCGGAATGAGGATTAACAGCCGGCGAACACTCTTATATTCTGATCATCATCCGTTTTGATTGGCTTTCTCCCAGTCCGAAAGGAAAGCAGCGATTCCTTTATCTGTTAAAGGATGCGCGAATAGAGACAGGATTACCTTGTATGGGACTGTCGCTATATCAGCACCGCTCAATGCCGCTTCCGTAATGTGCATCGGGTGGCGTATGGATGCCGCAATAATTTCTGTCTCGATATTGTGGATGTCAAATATGGCTGCGATGTCAGAGATAAGCGTGACACCGTTCTGGCCAATGTCATCCAGTCTGCCAAGGAACGGAGACACATAGGAAGCTCCTGCTCTTGCTGCAAGCAATGCCTGGTTTGCATTGAAGATCAACGTTACATTCGTTTTGATGCCTTCTTTTTTGAAGGTGCTGACCGCTTTTAGGCCATCCGGGGTCATCGGCACTTTTACAGTAACATTTGGGCTGATGGCGGCCAATTCCCGGCCTTCCTTAACCATACCTTCATAATCGGTAGCAATTACCTCTGCACTGACTGAACCTTCGACTAAAGTTGCAATTTCCTTAATCCTGTCATGGAAGGAAACATCTTTTTCTTTCGCCACTAATGACGGGTTAGTTGTTACCCCCGCTAGTATGCCAAGTTGGTGGGCTTCTTTAATTTCGTCAATATTTGCTGTGTCGATAAAAAACTTCATTCTTTTCCGTCCCTTCTCTGATTGGTGAGTAGAATAGAACTTCAGTCCGCCAGTTTTTCCCTCCGGCTTTCTAAGCATCCCCTCCGGATAAACTACTATAAATATAACAAATATACGGAAAATTTGTTAGTATTTCATTTCAGGCGATAAAAACAACACAGCTTCACCTGAAGGACAGACCCTACATATACCATTGAAGATAATTCGTAAGTTGCTCCAGCATTGAATTCATTGCAATCCTTGTGATGAAATATACGACAATCCCAGTCATCACATATGTTGCCATTATCGCATAAAGAGGATCCAGGCCTTTTTTGGCCGCTTTCCCATGGCGCAGAATAATCGCTGCAGGCAGCAAGTAAAGTGCGCCGACAAGACCGAGGCTAAGGATATAAACGGATCCGCCCATTCCGGCCAAAGCCAGGATCTCAGCAACGAGAACAACCAAAGACATCGGGATCAGCATGGAACCATACTCGGAAAATATGTCGGATAAACGGATGGTCTTTTTCCATAGCCGAACAGCCGCCCAAATGAACATAGACAATAATGCCAATAAGCATAAAAGGAAGAAGAATGGCTTCATTACATAGGCTGAAACAGATATGTCCATGTCCAGCTCTCCTCCAAACCCGGACATCATGAGGCCGAAGGACACGAGCAGGCTTTTCACATATGCGTACACAACGAGTGGCACAAGCAATGAGAAAGCAATCATTGAAATAGCTGCCACTACGATGCTTTCCTTCTTGCCGCCTGCTTCCCCCGCTTGGACAAATGGACTTTTAATGCTTCTGATGCAATGCTCGAGATACCAGTTCCCGGCCCCTTTCTCCGCTTGGCGGGATACAGCATTCACTTCAGCATGGCCTGTCTCTTTTTCCACTTCCTCCGCTTTCACAGCGTCAGCCTGACACTTCTCCTCATTGAGCGGCGCACCGCAATGCCCGCAATATTTTCCTTGATCGCATTCTTTTTGGCAATTAGGACATAACATATAAATCACTCCCTCTATTGAAAGTGGCCCTCCTGCAGCATACAGGGGCGCTTTTTATACTTCTAAGTATAAAAATTAAGTTTTCTGAAACAGAAAGGATTATATGTCTTTTCAAGGAATTGTTCAGATATTTCCCTTATTTAAAACGGCAAAAAAGCCACCCCTGGGCGGGATGGCTTTTTAGTAAGCAAAAATGATTAAGCTTTGCCGTTAGAACCGAATTCACGGATTTTGCCGATTACAGTCGCTTTGATTGCTTCGCGGCCTGGAACCATGTATTTACGTGGATCGTAAGCTTCAGAATCAGCAGCCAACACTTCACGTACTTTTTGAGTGAATGCAATTTGGTTTTCAGTGTTTACGTTGATTTTTGAAGTACCAAGAGAAATAGATCTTTGGATATCCGCTAAAGGAATACCAGTTCCTCCGTGCAATACAAGCGGCATGTTTGTAAGGTTTTTGATTTCTTCCATTTCAGCGAAACCAAGGTTTGGTTCACCTTTGTATGGTCCGTGTACTGAACCTAAAGCTGGAGCTAGGCAGTCGATGCCTGTTTTCTCAACTAGTTCTTTACACTCTTGCGGATCAGCATAGATTACGCCTTCAGCGACAACGTCGTCCTCTTGGCCTCCTACAGTCCCTAGTTCTGCTTCAACAGAAACACCTTTAGCGTGAGCATATTCAACAACAGCTTTTGTTGTTTCAACGTTCTCTTCGAATGGGTGGTGGGAAGCATCGATCATTACAGATGTGAAACCTGCATCGATTGCTTGTTTACATTTATCGAAAGAAGAACCGTGGTCAAGGTGGATTGCAACTGGAACAGTGATGTTCATGTCTTCAAGAAGACCTTGAACCATCATTACAACTGTTTTGAATCCGCCCATATGACGAGCAGCACCCTCAGAAACCCCAAGGATTACCGGTGATTTTTCTTCTTCTGCAGCAGCAAGGATTCCTTGAGTCCATTCAAGGTTGTTGATGTTGAATTGACCTACTGCGTATTTACCTTCTAATGCTTTGTTAAGCATTTCTGTCATTGAAACTAAAGGCATTATATTTCCTCCTTAATGTTGAACTGTTCACACTGCCTTTTACAGCAGAGTTCCCATATTAGAATGTTTCCGTAAAAGGCAAAAGCTTATTCATCATAAATTACCTGCAAGGATAACATTTATTCCATCTCTCAGAATACCAATACTTCGTTGAATTCTCAAGGTGTTCGGAGAGTAAGGAAGATTTTTCTGTTCATTTATTTCAATTGTTTGTCATTTGTTAGAATTGCGGGAAAATACTTTAGACTATTACCCTTTTATTTGGAAAAAATAACGCACTCCTGCATTTTTGTCCTGTTGCCTATAGCATTCCCTCCGTGATCCCCTGAGTAATCGGCCCTCATTACTGCTGTCCGTTTAAGCTGGCAGCCTCTACATGGAGACCGGAAGATATTTTTTGGCAGCCGTCCGGATATCATCGATGTCGAATGGCTTCGCAAAATGGGCAAGGGCTCCAAGCTCTTTGGCCTTCTGGATCATATCCAGTTCGCCATAAGCCGTCATGATGATAACTGATATGGTTTCATCATATTCCTTGATTCTTTTGAGGATTTCAATTCCATCCATCCCGGGAATTTTCATATCCAAAAGCACGAGGTCCGGCCTGTCCTTTTTGACGATTTCAAGCCCTTGCATGCCATTGGCTGCCTGGTATGTAGTATACCCCTCCTTCTGGAGAACTTCATTCAATAGAATCCGTATGCCGAACTGATCATCCACTATCAGGATTTTTCCACTCATACTATTCCCTCTTTCTTAAGGTAAATTGGTTGTACATATGAAAAACGGGCGGTTTCCCGCTGCATGTATTCGCATCCGGTCGCATCTTCCTTTATAATGCTACTGGGGAAGGAAGATCGTAAAAAAGCGGGGCGACAGCCGGCCCGGCAAGCAAATCCGGCAGCCCTTCATGCAATGCTAAAGGAGAATGATGATGAGCAAAATTTTTTCCACTCAATTAAGCGGCCTTTTCAATAAAATAGCCGAAGATGAATTTTTAATAGAAGATGTTGCCAGGCTCTTGGCTCAAGCAGCAGTAAGTGATGGCCATATTTACATCCATGGCACGGATGAAATGATGGGAATATTGCCCCAGGCAATGGACGGGATTGACAGGATGCCTTCATGCAAAGCTTTATCAGGCCATTTGGATGAAATCTCCCCTATGGACCGAATCCTTCTTTTTTCCCGGAACAGTGACGATCCGGAAGTACTGGATATCGCAAAAAGATTAAAGGACGGAGATATCCCGTTTGCGGCCGTATCCATGGTAAAGAACGCCGAGTCGGATGGCGTGCAGCATCTGGCGGACTTGCATATTGAGCTTCCTTTGAAGCGGGGCTTAGTTCCTACTGATTCAGGGGACCGCGCAGGATTCCCGACCCTTTTGCTGGCCCTATACACCTATCATCTAATACTTCTTACCCTGACCGAACTGCTGGAAGAAGTCGAATGAACGGTTTAAATACTCTTTAATAATTACCATTTTATCACAATGTTAACTTTAAGTAATACGCAAATAGACACGTTCCAAAAAAAGAAAAGGTTGAAACCTCGACAAAATCCGTCAAAGGTTTCAACCTTTTCCTATCTATTTCACTTACTTTATTACTTTGTTTCTTGATATTGAAGAGATGCTTTTACAAAATCCCTGAACAATGGCTGAGGCCTTGTCGGACGGGATTTGAATTCCGGATGGAATTGGGAAGCCACGAACCAAGGGTGATCCTTAAGCTCAATGATTTCAACAAGGCGCCCATCCAGGCTTGTACCGGAGAATACGAATCCTTTCTCTTCCATAGCCTGACGGTAATGGTTGTTGAATTCATAACGATGGCGGTGGCGCTCGTAGACAACCTCATCCTCATAAGCTTCCATTGCTTTTGTTTCGCCAGCAAGCTTGCATGGATATAGTCCCAGGCGAAGTGTCCCGCCAAGATCCTCTACATCCTTTTGTTCAGGAAGCAAGTCGATGATCGGATTTGTTGTTTCAGGATTGATTTCAGCAGAATGCGCATCCTTAAGGCCCAAGACATTGCGGGCAAACTCGACAGTCGCCAGCTGCATTCCCAAGCAGATGCCAAGGAATGGCTTTTTGTTTTCACGGGCATATTGGATTGCAACAATTTTCCCTTCAACTCCGCGGTCGCCGAAGCCTCCAGGAACCAGGATTCCATCCGCATCCCCAAGCAAGGAGTCTACGTTTTCGCTTGTAACATGTTCAGCATTGATCCAATCGATTTCTATATCAGAATCGAAAGCATAGCCTGCATGCTTCAATGATTCAACAACTGAGATGTAAGCATCTTGCAATTCTACGTATTTCCCTACCAACGCGATGCGTGTTTTGCCGGAAAGGTTAAGCACTTTGTCGACCAATGCTTTCCATTCAGTCATTTCCGCTTCTTTGCTTGGCAATTTCAAGTGGTCGCAAACAATTTGGTCCAGGTTCTGCTCTTGCAGGGCAAGCGGAACTGAATACAGCGTGTCAGCATCCTGGCACTCGATTACTGCTTTCGGGTCAATATCACAGAACAGGGCGATTTTATCTTTCATGTCCTGGGATACAGGCATTTCTGTACGTACGACGATCACGTTCGGCTGGATGCCCAAGCTTCTCAATTCCTTAACGCTGTGCTGTGTCGGCTTCGTTTTCATTTCGCCTGCAGCTTTAATATAAGGAATTAGTGTACAGTGCAGGTACAGGACATTGTCCCTGCCGATATCACTCTTGATTTGGCGGATTGCCTCAAGGAACGGCAAGGATTCGATATCCCCTACTGTCCCGCCGATTTCCGTGATGACAACATCTGCGTTCGTTTCACGGCCCGCACGGAAAACACGGTCTTTGATTTCATTTGTGATATGCGGGATAACCTGTACAGTTCCGCCCAAATAATCGCCGCGGCGCTCTTTGCGAAGCACTGTGGAATAGATTTTCCCAGTTGTTACGTTGCTGTATTTGCTTAAGTTGATGTCAATGAATCTTTCATAATGGCCCAAATCCAAATCTGTTTCAGCGCCATCATCAGTCACGAATACTTCACCGTGCTGGTATGGGCTCATTGTTCCCGGGTCAAGGTTGATATAAGGGTCGAATTTCTGGATTGTGACATTCAGGCCTCTATTTTTCAATAGTCTGCCTAATGATGCAGCGGTAATACCCTTACCTAAAGACGAAACAACTCCGCCAGTTACAAAAATATACTTAGTCAAATGCTATTCCCCCTAAAATAAATATAGTTATTAAGACATTCCCGTTCTCTGCTGCCTAATGGGCATTATGCCTAACTTTCCAGCTTTTTATGATGAGAAGTTTTGCCGTAAGCCGCAGCACAGGGGGTATAAGTAAAAATGGCGCTGCCGTAGAAGACCGCTGGCGGCCATCCGGATAACGCCTGTAAAAAACAAAAACGCCCCCTAAAAAAGTAAGGGAGCGTTATAATTTTTATCATTGTGTCCTTTTTAAGGAGCCCAAAAATGATTCTACAAATTTCAACCCGAAATGTCAAGTTGTTTACAAGTTGTCCTCGTCTTCATCTTCAACATCATCATCTTCTTCAAGGTCGAAATCATCGTCGACTAAGTCGTCTTCCTCTTCAATATCCTCATCATCTTCATCGTCCAGAAGGTCATCATCTTCGTCCAACAGATCTTCATCATCCAGGTCATCGAAATCTTCAAGATCCTCATCGTCGATATTCTCTTCGAAATCTTCATCCAGATCTGCTTCGGCAACCTTTTTCGCTTTTTTCTTCTTCGGTTTGACCGGATTTGTCATTTCATCTTCAATCTGGTCGATCGGATACCAGTCTTTCAGGCCCCACTTGTTTTCGCCTGATGTGCTGAAGCGGCCGTCGATATTCAGGTCAGTGTAGAATTGAGGAAGCTTTTTTTGAAGCTCTTCCTTCTCCAGCCCCTGCAATTCCTGAATGCGGTCCACAATTTCCTGGAACGGCATTACTTGGGAATTCTCAGTCAAAATTGCATGTGCTAATTCAATTAAAGACATTTCTTTAATTTCTTCTTTTGTATATTGATTCAAACTCAATATGGGCACGTCCTTTCTCTATCAAAAACACATAGCTCTCGTATTTCAATGTGTTAAACGTTTACTTTTTAACCTATAAAACATTATAAACAATCCTTTTATGTTTATGCCAGCCGTAAACTAATCTTTATCTTTATTATTTTGATGGCCCCCACCGGCTTGTTTGGCCTTTTTCCACTCGTGATAAGCCATGTTGAAAAACAAAATGGATAATAGCAGGCAACTGACCGCCCCTAACTGTTTACTATAGAGGAAACTGAAGGAGACACAACAAAAAAGAAAAAGAAATATATATATTAAACGTCTTATGTTCATGGGTCCACTCCGTTAAGAAAACATTGCGTTTGCTGCCGAGACTACCATTTTAACCTTCCTGTCAACTATTTATAAAGTTTTTTTTGAAAAAAACGCATTTGCCGGCTGTCATGCCGCCGCGCCGCTGACCGACGTTTCTTGATTCCCATCGGTATAAAGGCAATCCAAAAAAACTTCTTCTTCTCACCGGGACCCTCTATAAGTGTGACAGGCAATGGACTCGGGGGGCATCCTGCCTTTTAATGCCCGACTGTCTGCCTTATAAATGTATGTATATATCCATTATAGTGCCAGACCCCATCTTTTGCCACAGCGGACCCAGAAAAAAGCCGGCAATCACACCCTGTGCTTTGCCGGTACTGAATGACGATAGATTAATTTTCTCTCTCGGGAGCTATTCTACATGTTCCTTCTATATTGGCCGCCCACTTCATAGAGTGCCTGTGTGATTTGTCCAAGGCTGGCCGCCTGTACGCAATCCATCAGTTCCCCGAAAATATTTTCTCCATTCAGGGCTGCCTGCTGCAGCCTCTTAAGAGCAGCCTGCGATTGGCCACTGTTCTTTTCCTTGAATTTCTTCAGGTTGGCAATTTGCCCTTCCTTTTCTTCCTGTGTTGCCCTGGCAAGCTCGATGCTGTTCAAATCTCCCTCGCTTGGAGGGTTCGGATTCAAGTACGTATTGACGCCGATAATCGGAAGTTCGCCGGTATGTTTCTTCATTTCGTAGTGCATCGATTCGTCCTGGATTTTCCCGCGCTGATACTGGGTCTCCATAGCGCCCAGGACACCGCCTCGGTCATTCAGGCGTTCGAACTCAGCAAGCACGGCCTCTTCGACCAGGTCTGTCAATTCTTCAATAATAAAGGAACCTTGCAATGGATTTTCATTCTTCGTCAATCCATGCTCCTTCGTTATGATCATTTGGATGGCCATCGCCCTGCGGACGGATTCTTCTGTAGGTGTGGTGATCGCTTCATCATAGGCATTCGTATGGAGCGAGTTGCAATTGTCATGGAGTGCCATCAATGCCTGGAGAGTTGTGCGGATATCATTGAAGTCTATTTCCTGGGCATGCAAAGACCGGCCTGATGTTTGGACATGGTACTTCAGCTTCTGGCTTCTTTCATTCGCCCCGTACCGGTCCCTCATGACAGTCGCCCATATGCGGCGGGCCACCCGGCCTATGACTGTATATTCCGGATCTAAGCCGTTCGAGAAAAAGAATGACAGATTCGGTGCAAAGTCATCGATGTTCATGCCGCGGCTTAAATAGTATTCAACATACGTGAAGCCGTTGGCGAGCGTGAAAGCCAGCTGGGAGATCGGATTGGCTCCTGCTTCCGCGATGTGGTACCCCGAAATGGAGACCGAGTAATAATTGCGGACTTTGTTTTCAATAAAGTATTCTTGGATATCGCCCATCATACGCAAGGCAAATTCCGTCGAGAAAATGCACGTGTTCTGTCCCTGGTCTTCTTTCAGGATATCAGCCTGCACTGTCCCTCTGACCGTTTGCAGTGTATAGGCTCTTACTTCATTCTCTTCTTCGGCGGTAAGCGGCCTTCCCAGCTCTTCCGTTTTCTTCTCAAGCTGCTGGATGATAGCTGTGTTCAAGTACATCGCCAGGATGATCGGAGCCGGGCCATTGATTGTCATTGAGACAGATGTCGATGGAGCGCAAAGGTCAAAGCCGGCATACAGCTTCTGCATATCATCAAGCGTACAGACGCTTACCCCGCTTTCCCCGACTTTCCCGTAAATATCAGGGCGGTAATCCGGGTCTTCACCATATAATGTTACCGAATCAAACGCTGTGCTCAGCCTTTTTGCCTGGTCGTCCTTAGATAAATAATGAAATCTGCGGTTCGTCCGTGTCGGCGATCCTTCACCGGCAAACTGCCGTTTTGGATCCTCGCCTTCCCGCTTGAACGGGAATACCCCCGCTGTATACGGAAACGAACCCGGCACATTTTCTTTGTAGACCCAAAGCAAAATATCGCCATATTCCTGATAATTCGGCAAAGCCACTTTTGGAATCATCAGCCCCGAAAGGCTTTCCGTCTTCAATGCCGTGACGATTTCCTTGCCGCGGATGACTGTCCTGAATTCATTTTGATTGTATTTATCTTTTAAGGCTGCCCAATCCCTCAAAATGCGTTTCGATTCCTCACTGAGTTTGCTTTCAGCTTGTTTTTTCGCATTTTCCAGGGACAGGATGACCTCTTCATTCGCCTCTGTTTCTTTCAGGATCTTTACGGCGCCTTCCAGCTGGTACACCTTGCGGGCAAGCTCTGCCTGTTCCGCCGCTGTCCGTTTATACCGTTTCACTGTTTCGGCAATTTCCCGCAAGTAATAGCGGCGGTCATTCGGAATGATGATGTTTTGCTTTTGTACGTCAGCATCGGTTTCGAAGGATGTTTTCCAGTCCAGCCCGATTTTTTCATTGATCAGTTTAACCAGTGCCGCAAACAGGCTGTTCGTGCCGGCATCGTTGAACTGGCTTGCTATGGTGCCGTATACCGGCATTTCCGTGTAGTCCTTATCAAATAAACCGCGGCTGCGTTGGTATTGTTTCTGGACTTGGCGCATCGCATCCTCGGAACCTTTTCTCTCGAACTTGTTGATTACAATTAGATCGGCATAATCAATCATATCAATTTTCTCAAGCTGGGAAGGAGCGCCGAATTCACTTGTCATGACATACATCGACAGGTCGCACACTTCTGTGATGGCGGCATCGCCCTGCCCGATTCCGGAAGTTTCCACAATGACCAGGTCGAAGCCGGCGCCCTTGACAGCTGCGATTGCATCCTTGAGCGCCAATGAAATTTCACTTCTGGACGTTCTTGTCGCCAGGCTTCTCATGAATACCCGTTCTGAGAAAATGGCATTCATGCGGATGCGGTCCCCCAGCAAAGCCCCTCCCGTTTTCTGCTTCGTAGGGTCAACAGAAAGCACAGCCACCCTATTATCAGGAATCTCATTCAGAAAGCGGCGGATCAGCTCATCGGTTAAAGAACTTTTACCAGCGCCTCCTGTACCGGTTATCCCAATGACAGGCGCAACGGCGGCTTTTTCTTTCAGCCGGCCAAGAACCGGTTCGATTGCAGCGGCGCTCTCGCCGTCAGACTCGACACGGTTTTCAAGAACGGTAATCAGTTTCGCAAGTGCATATACATCCCCAGATGCAGCATTGACAGCTTCTGCTTCAAAGTCGGCTTGCCGAAGCTGTTCGTCGCATTCTTGAAGCATGATATTGATCATCCCCTGCAGCCCATTCAGGCGGCCGTCCTCCGGTGAAAAGATGCGTGCGATTCCGTATTCATGGAGTTCTTTGATTTCGCGGGGAATGATGACGCCTCCCCCGCCTCCATATATACGGATATGGCCGGCTCCTTTTTCCTTCAGCAAATCGTACATGTATTTAAAATACTCGACGTGCCCCCCCTGGTAAGAGGATATCGCAATTCCCTGGACATCCTCCTGAATCGCGGCATTGACGACCTCTTCAACTGAACGGTTATGGCCTAGATGGATCACTTCCGCACCCGAGCTTTGCAGAATCCTCCGCATTATGTTGATTGAGGCATCATGCCCGTCAAACAGGCTTGATGCCGTTATGAAACGCAAATGGTTTTTGGGTCTGTAGATTTCAACCGTGCTCATACAATCTCCCCTTTGCTTTTTATTTCCTGCCTTAACATTGCATGGCAGGCTAACATGAGTAACATCATTGGGGCAGCGCTTCATGCTTTATGCTTTTGATCAGCAACTCTGTCTGGATCTCGATGTATTCTTCAAGCGTGTACATTCTCTTAAGCGCCCATCGCCTGAATCCCCACATCTGCCCCTGCACAAAGATATTGTGGGCGATTAATTGAATCTGTTCATCCGTCAAGTCAACCGTGTTCTTTTTCTTGCAATTGACCAGAAGCTTCTCGAACATGGCCACCATCTGGATTTCTTTATTCAATACATAAGGAAGGGCGTCTTTTGATAATGACTTTGCTTCTTGGTACATGACGAGCACTTCATCCTGCATTTCATCGACAACCTTAAAATAATTCATAATGCCATACTTCAGGCTTTCAATCGTGCCTTCCTCACTGGAAAGATCTTTTTCGATTCTTTCCTTCACCTCGTCATAGATGCTGTCGCACACCAGGTACAGGACATCTTCCTTTGCCCTGATATATTCGTATAGAGTGCCGATGCTGAAACCGGCCGCTTTTGCGATTTCCCTTGTTGTGGTGCGGTGGTAGCCCTTTTCTTTAAAAAGGTTGACGGCCCCTTTGATCATTTGGTTGCGCCGTTTTTTGACCAACTGTTCATCTTTTACAGAAGCATGGATTTCCCTTTTGCTCACTTTTCGAGCCCCTCCTTTCTGTATGCATCCAGTCAGACGGGACATCCGGCCGACTGAAATCCCTGCACTTATTCCTGCTTGTTGTCCCAATCACGATTGTCCCTGATGGGCGGCGGCCGGATGAATTCCCCTTGGCAATAAAATCGGTTCAACTGACAATCAGCGGGAGGATAAGACCGCCCACTGATTATCGCCCAAACTATTAATCCTTCGTAATCATCCTGGAAATAACCAGCCTCTGGATTTCCTGCGTGCCCTCATAGATTTGTGTGATTTTCGCGTCTCTCATATATCGTTCTACCGGATACTCTTTCGTGTAGCCGTAGCCGCCGAAAATCTGGACAGCTTCCGTTGTCACTTTCATGGCTGTATCCCCTGCCATCAGCTTCGACATGGCGGACTCTTTTCCATAAGGCAATCCTTCTGATTCAAGCCATGCAGCCTGATAGGTCAACAGGCGGGATGCTTCGATGCTTGTCGCCATATCAGCCAGCTTGAACCCAACGCCTTGCTGGGCCGCGATCGGCTTGCCGAATTGGACTCTCTCTTTTGCATAATCGATGGCTGCATCCAATGCGCCCTGTGCAATTCCGACTGCCTGTGCAGCAATGCCGTTCCTTCCGCCGTCCAGTGTCATCATGGCGATTTTGAAGCCTTCCCCCTCTTTCCCGAGCAGGTTTTCCTTCGGAACGCGGCAGTTCTCGAATATGATTTCCGTTGTAGGCGAAGAACGAATCCCGAGTTTCTTCTCTTTTTTGCCTACACTGAATCCCTCAAATCCGCTTTCAACGATGAATGCGGTTGTTCCTTTTTGCCTGGATTCCGGATCGGTCAATGCAAATACAACATAGATATCGGCAATGCCGCCGTTCGTGATGAAGATTTTAGACCCATTCAGGATGTAATCATCACCGTCGCGTTTTGCAGTCGTTCTCATTCCGCCTGCATCCGACCCGGATCCAGGTTCGGTCAGGCCGTAAGCCCCGATTTTCTCCCCAAGCGCCATTGGCCGCAGGTATTTTTGTTTTTGTTCTTCCGTTCCGAACTTATATACCGGCCATCCGGCAAGTGATGTGTGGGCCGACAAGGTTACGCCTGTTGATGCACAGACTCTTGAAAGCTCCTCGATCGCTATGCAGTATGCCAAGTAATCACTGCCGATGCCGCCGTATTCTTCCGGCCATGGAATCCCTGTCAGGCCAAGCTCCGCCATTTTCTTGAAAAGATCCATATCGAATCTTTCCTCTTCATCTCTTTCAGCAGCTGTCGGAGCCACTTCATTGCGCGCAAAATCGCGAACCATTTTTCGGATCATTTCATGTTCTTCAGTCAATTTGAAATTCATTCTTCCCCACCGGACCTTCCTGAGTAGTAGTATGTGTATTTGCCGAGACGCTCGGGATATCAAAGATGCTTCTGGATGACGATCCTTTGTATCTCACTCGTCCCTTCGTATATTTCAGTGATTTTTGCATCACGGAAGTATCTTTCGACCGGATATTCTTTTGTATATCCATAGCCTCCGTAAACCTGGATTGCTTCGATTGCGGTTTCGACGGCTGTCCTCGATGCGAAAAGTTTCGCCATCGATGCTTCCTTGCCGCACGGCTCTCCTTCCGCTTGCATAGAGGCAGCCCGGTATACAAGCAGCCTCGACGCTTCAATGGCTGTCGCCATATCAGCCAGCTTAAATGCAATTCCTTGCTGGCTTGAAATCGGTTTTCCGAATTGGATCCGTTCCTTGCTGTAATCTTTCGCATGACGGAAAGCCCCTTCGGCGATGCCGAGCGCCTGGGCTGCAATTCCGATTCGCCCTGCATTCAGGTTCGCCATCGCCACCTTGAAGCCTTCCCCTTCTTTTCCAAGGAGGTTTTCTTTCGGCACAACAGCATTGTCGAATGTGATCGAAACAGTCCTTGACCCGGAAAGCCCCATCTTATGCTCATCCTTCCCGATTATGAAACCGGGCGTATCCTTCTCTACAATGAACGCCGTGATCCCCTTGCTTCCTGCATCCGGGTCGGTGGAAGCAAACACGATGTATACATCCGCTTCTCCCCCATTTGTAATGAACAGCTTCGAGCCATTCAGTTCATAATGGTCCCCTTTTTGGATTGCCCTTGTTTTCAGTGCCGCCGCATCAGAGCCGGCACCCGGCTCTGTCAGGCAGAAGGCACCCAAAAATTCACCGGAAGCAAGCTTCGGCACATATTTCTGTTTTTGCTCCTCTGTACCGAAATAAAGAATCGGGTTTGTGCCGACGGATGTATGGACGGAAAGAATGACCCCGAGGGTCGGGCTGACCCTGGATATTTCATTGATGGCGATAATATATGAGATGAAATCCATTCCGGCTCCGCCATACTCCTCCGGAATCGGGATGCCCATCAATCCGAGCCCCCCCATTTTGGCAAGAAGTTCCCGCGGGAATTCCCCCTTCTCCATTCTTTCTACGAAGGGCCTAATATCCTTTTCCGCAAAATCACGGACCATTTTTGTCATCATTTCTTGTTCTTCATTCATTGTGAAATTCATCCCTATGAAGCCCTCCGATTAGTTATATGAATAAAAGCCTCTTCCGGATTTTTTACCGAGCCAGCCGGCATTTACGTATTTTCTCAGCAGCGGGCATGGCCGGTATTTATCATCGCCGAATCCTTCATGAAGTGTTTCCATAATGTAAAGGCATGTATCCAATCCAATGAAGTCAGCCAAAGTCAATGGCCCCATCGGGTGATTCATTCCAAGCTTCATAACGTCGTCAATCGCTTCCTTCGATGCAACGCCTTCATATAGCGTGTAAATCGCTTCATTGATCATCGGCATCAGAATCCGATTGGCAGCAAATCCAGGGAAATCATTCACTTCTACAGGCGTTTTCCCGAGTGCTTTTGATAGCTCATGAATGGTTTCATACACTGCATCCGCCGTCGCAAGTCCCCTGATGATTTCAACCAGCTTCATGACAGGAACCGGATTCATGAAGTGCATCCCGATCACATTTTCCGGCCTGCTTGTTACAGCTGCCAATTCTGTAATCGGCAATGATGAAGTATTGGTCGCCAAGATGGCTCCATCCTTTGCAATCTCATCCAGCTGCTTAAATATCTTTTTCTTAATGTCCATATTCTCTATTGCGGCTTCGATGACAACATCGGCGCCTGCGGCATTCCCGATGTCGGTTGAAGCAGTCAGCCGATCCATAACATCTGCCTTCACGGAAGCTTCAAGCTTCCCCTTTTCAACCTGCCGGGATAAATTTTTTTCTATATTGGAAAGGCCCTTTGTTACAAATTCATCCTTCAGGTCATGCAGGAAAACGTTATATCCCGCATGTGCACATACTTGTGCGATTCCGCTGCCCATTTGCCCTGCACCGATCACCATAATTGTTTTGATTTCCACTTGGCTTCCCCCTTTTACGCCCTTATTGTTTTGGGACCTCGATCATGATGGCATCCCCTTGGCCGCCTCCGCTGCAGATGGCTGCAATGCCGATACCGCCTCCGCGTCTCTTCAGCTCATGCATAAGAGTAAGGATGATTCGGGTTCCGCTCGCTCCAATCGGGTGGCCTAAAGCGACCGCTCCCCCGTTTACATTGACCCTGTCCGGATTCAAGCCGGCCAGCTGGTTGCTCGCAAGCGCCACAGCGGCAAATGCTTCATTGATTTCGAAGAGCTCGATATCCTCAAGCATCTTCCCTGTTTTGCCAAGGATTGTTTGGATCACAAGCCCAGGGGTTTTCGGGAAATCCTTGCCTTCAATCGCGATTTCAGCATGGCCGAGAATATAGGCAAATGGCTCCGCCCCTTCTTTCAGCGCCCTTTCCTCGCTCATCAGCACCAAAGCGGCAGCTCCGTCATTCACACCCGGGGCATTGCCTGCCGTGATCGTCCCTTCTTTCGAGAAAGCAGGCTTCAGTCCGGCCAGCTTCTCGATTGCCGTGTCTTTACGCGGAGCTTCATCCTCTTTTATGAGCACAGGCTCCCCTTTTCGCTGCGGAACTTCAACAGGCACGATTTCATCCGCAAACTTTCCTGATCCGATTGCTTCGATTGCACGCTGATGGCTTCTGTACGCCCATTCATCCTGTGCTTCCCTGCTCAGCCCCAGCTCATCTGCTGTGCTGTTTCCGTATGTCCCCATATGGACGCCTGTAAAGCTGCAGCTCAACCCATCATGGATCATCATGTCTTCGACTTTGGAAGGTCCCATTCGCATTCCGAATCGGGCATTAGGCATAAAGTATGGAGCGTTGCTCATGGATTCCATCCCGCCTGCTACGATTGTATCTTCTTCCCCGGCACGGATCAGAATATCAGCCAGCGTAACGCTTCTTAGGCCTGAAGCGCATACCTTATTGATTGTTTCTGTTTTGACATTCCATGGGAGGCCCGCTTTTCTGGAGGCCTGGCGTGAAGGGAGCTGGCCTTGCCCTCCTTGAAGCACTGAGCCCATAATGACTTCCCCGACGATTGCCGGATCAATTTTTGCTTGTTCCAAAGCTGCTTTTATCGCAATTCCTCCCAAATCCGATGCTGAAAAACCGCTTAAGCCTCCGCCAAATTTACCGAATGGGGTTCTTGCCCCGCTGACTATAACCGTCTTGCCCATATACCCATCACCTTTCTCCAAATATTCGGAATTATTTAATCATACTGATTGAACGCTCGCTCAAAACCTTTTCTGTGAAAAGGGGCGCACTGAATGCTGCCCCTTGCCATGATGCCGTTAGAAATATTTTACAATAAAACAAGTTCTTATTGCACCTGTTTCAATTTTAAGATGCTAATGTTTTTGTTTCGCCAATGATCGACTTTTCCAGGATTTCAGCCACGTCATACGTGTGTACTTGATCCTCGACTTCTTTGGCTTTTGTTCCATCGGAAAGCATCGTCAGGCAGTACGGGCAGCCGGAGCTGATGACAGACGGTGCTACCGCCAGCGCCTGTTCTGTCCTTGCGACGTTGATCCGGTGTCCTGTTTCTTCTTCCATCCACATTAATCCTCCGCCGGCACCGCAGCACATGCCTGTTTCACGTTTCCGTTCCATTTCGACAAGCTGTACGCCCGGTATGGCCTTAAGGATTTCCCTCGGCGGATCATACACTTTATTGTATCTTCCCAAATAGCAGGAATCGTGGAATGTGATTTTTTCATTCACTTCGAATTTCGGTTTAAGCCTTCCTTCTTCAACCAATTGCGCAAGCACTTCCGTATGATGGTATACTTCCGCCTGCAGGCCGAAATCAGGATATTCATTTTTAAAGATATTGTATGCATGCGGATCGATCGTCACGATCTTCTTCACTTCGTTTTTCTCGAATTCCGCGATATTGTTTTGTGCAAGCTCCTGGAAGACAAACTCATTTCCGAGCCTTCTTGCTGTGTCGCCTGAGTTCTTCTCTTTGTTGCCGAGGATGGCGAACTTCACGCCTGCTTCGTTCAACAGTTTAGCGAATGACAAGGCAATCTTTTGGCTGCGGTTATCGTAGGAGCCCATGGAACCTACCCAGAATAAGTATTCGAATTCTTCCCCGGCTTTCTTCATTTCTTTAACAGTAGGGACATGTACATCTTCCCTTAGTTCACGCCAATTTCCGCGCTCTTTGCGGTTAAGGCCCCACGGATTCCCCTGGCGTTCAATATTTTGCATCGCACGCTGGGCATCCGCATCCATTTTTCCTTCCGTAAGCACAAGATAACGGCGCAGGTCGATGATTTTATCGACGTGCTCATTCATTACCGGACATTGGTCCTCACAGTTACGGCACGTTGTGCAGCCCCAGATTTCCTCTTCGGTGATGACATCGCCGATCAGGCTTGGACTATAGATGGACTCAACTGCTGCTGCCTGCTCCTGCACGCCTTGGCCGGCAGCGGCCATAGCCAATTGGTTTCCTTTTGTGTTTGAAAAAAGGAATCCGGGAACCCATGGCTGTTTCTGTGTCATTGCTGCACCGTGGTTCGTAAGGTGGTCACGGAGCTTGATGATCAGATCCATTGGGGAAAGCATTTTGCCTGTGCCTGTCGCCGGGCACATATTCGTACAGCGGCCGCATTCTACACAAGCATAGAAGTCGATCATCTGAAGCTGGTTGAAATCCTCGATTTTCCCTACCCCGAAGGATTCCTGTGTTTCATCTTCAAAATCAATCTTCGTAAGCTTGCCGGGAGCTGTTGTTCTCGACACGTACACATTGGCTGGGCCCGCAATTAAATGGAAATGCTTGGACTGCGGTACATACACAAGGAACGTGAAGAGAATTAGCGTATGCATCCACCATGCCACGTAAAACAGCACAATGGCGCCTGTCTCCCCTACCCAGGAGAAAGCGATTGCAAACAGTGAGGCAACCGGTTCATAAATGGTCGGCTCATGCCCATGCCAAATCAGCGACATCCCGTTTCCGAATAATACAGACAGCATCAGCCCGCCGATGAAAATCAGCACCAAACCTGATTTGAAGCCTCTTTTGAGCCGTACCAGTTTTTCAATATACCTGCGATAGAAGGCCCATACCACTGCTATCAGGATGACGAAGGTGACAATTTCCTGGAATAGTGTGAAGGCCGGATAAAGCGGCCCCAATGGCAAATGGGCACCTGGATAAATCCCCTTGATGATCATATCGATAGCGCCGAATTGCACAAGGATGAACCCATAGAAGAACATCACATGCATGATTCCGCTTTTCTTGTCTTTCAGAAGTTTCTTCTGTCCGAAAACGTTTTCCCAAACGAGTTGGAGGCGTTCTTTCACGTTGTTGTCGAATTCAACCTTCTTACCCAGTTTGACGTATTTTATTCTTGTAGCGATTAAGTACACGAACAGGCTGACAGCATAGGCCGCAACCAATAGGAACGCTATTAGGTTCACCCA
>CAKQBC010000008.1 GCA_934215995.1 uncultured Bacillus sp.
TGTCCGATACGTACTAAACGAATGGCTCATCCCATATAGTGTAGTAAATGAATGGGAGGGATGAAAAAATGGAGTTCCATCAGATTTACGATCCGCTTAACAATGCCTTTTTATCAACACTGTTGGCGGCCATTCCGATACTGACGCTGCTTTATCTTCTTGCTTTGCATCCGCATAAGGATGAGGGCGGAAACAGGCATTATGGGATCGCCGCCCCTAAAGCTGCATTGATTGCTGCGATTGTAACTGTCATAACGGCTGTATTGCTGGTCGATATGCCTATTTCGTCAGCGATTGCCTCTTTTGGATACGGATCCTTTTTCGGATTGATGCCGATTGGCTGGATTATCGTCGCTGCCATGTTTCTGTATACGATCACGCTTGTGACCGGGCAGTTCGATATCGTAAAGACATCGGTAGTCCAATTATCATCCGACAGGCGGATTCAAACCCTCCTCATCGCTTTTTCATTTGGGGCATTTATTGAAGGCGCTGCGGGATTCGGAACACCTGTGGCAATTGCCGGCGCTCTGATGGTGGGCCTTGGGTTCCGTCCAATGGCAGCAGCAGTGCTTTGTTTGATTGCCAATACTGCCCCTGTCGCATTCGGGGCGGTCGGAACGCCCATTATTACATTGGCGAACGTTACAGGACTGCCCGAAGAGGCATTGTCTGCCATGGCAGGCCGCCAGCTCCCGTTCTTCTCTGTCATTGTGCCTTTCTGGCTGATTGCTACAATGGTATTCATGCATAAGGGAAAATGGAAGCAAGTTTGGGAGATTTGGCCTGCCATTGTTGTGACAGGCGTTAGTTTTGCGATTACACAGTTTGCGGTATCCAATTATGTGGGACCGATGCTCGTCGATATTGTCGCGGGAATTGTAGCTATGCTTGCACTTATTCTGCTTTTAAAAGTTTGGCAGCCGAAGAATAAATTCTATCTTCCTGGCGAAGAGGATGAAATCAAAACGATGGAAAAACAGGAATCGCCTTATACCAAAGGACAGGTGACAAGAGCTTGGTTCCCTTGGGCCATCCTTACATTATTTGTGTTCATGTGGGGATTGCCCTCATGGAAAAACATGCTGAATTCATTTGATTTCGGGTGGTTCAAGTCGCTCTATGCCATACCGGTTCCTTTTCTGGACCAGCTCGTCTTCCGCGGGCCGCCGCTTGTGAATGAAACCGTCCCGGAAGCCGCTGTGTATAATCTAAACTGGCTATCGGCAGCGGGAACAGGTGTGTTTTTTGCGGCGATCATAAGCGGCCTTTTCCTGCGGCTAAGCAAAGAACAGTGGAGGCAGTCGGTCGTTCGGACCGCCCAAAGGATGAAAACACCGCTGATTACGATTGCGCTGGTCCTCGGCTTGGGTTATACGACCAGGTACTCCGGGCTGGATGCCATTCTTGGTCTCGCATTCACAAAAACGGGTGTGCTGTATCCATTCTTTGCAGCGATACTCGGTTGGCTGGGGGTATTCCTGACGGGCAGCGATACGTCATCCAATGCGCTGTTCGGGAGCATGCAGCGGATTACTGCTGATCAGCTGGGGCTTGATCCGGTCCTAATCGCTGCCTCGAACTCCACAGGCGGGGTGATGGGGAAAATGATTGATGCCCAAAGCATCGTCGTTGCGACTGCGGCCTGTTATGAGAATCGGCAAGAGGGAGCGAATGCCGTGGGGCCGATTTTCCGGGCTGTATTCTTCCATAGTATCGCGCTCGCTGCCTTAATGGGGATATTGGTTATGCTGCAGGCGTACGTATTCCCATGGATGATTCCGGCTTATACGCTGTGATGGATGCAAGAGAGTACCGTTTTGGTGCTCTCTTTCTTCATTGATGGCTGTTGTGCTACCTGTTCTATAACTTGTATTTGCTTAAGGATGGCATCTGGAGGATAACGGGTCTGTAAACTTCCTCAATCTGCTTCTTAATCTAAAGCCTGCTCATTGCACATTGTGGCAAAAAATGTAATATTTATTCGTATATAGGAAAAAAGGAGAGGGGTCCATGAAACTGAAAATCATAGTGCTATCGTCCATTCTCATTCTGATGGGCGGCTGCGGCTGGGGAGAGGCCAGGCAAATCACGAAAGACAAGGCTCTGCAAAAGGAAGTTCATGACCGGATCAAGAAAGAAGCCGCAGCGGAGCGGGGTCTGGATGTGAAGCCTTTGACGGATGATATGTCCTTTGAGCATACAGAACCGGGCATCCCAGTGCTTGATTTGAACAGGATGACTGTGCCAGTGAAAATGGAGGGGAAGCCATCTCTGGTCCTTGATGTGGAGGTTATTCTTACAGGAGAAGAGGGTGCCAAAAAAATAAAAACCATTGAATATGGCCCTTTGAACGAACTGGGAAGCGAATTATTGACCCGTCTGTATGAGGAGAAACATAAAAAGGCATTCAAAGCATTGGAAAAACAGGGATGTGAAATTAAAAGCGTCAAAGTCGAAGCAAAAACAGCCTCCTATAATGATGACCGGCTGGAGGGAAGGGACCTTGTCCTTAAATTGGCTGAAGATTACCATGCCGGCAAATTCAAAAATCTGGATGAGTACTATAACATGATGGACAAATACATACAAAGAAAAAACAGCGAGGGAAACATGGATAATCCGTATATATCTTTGGAAATCCCGAGATCCGATGAATCGGACGAAGAGATCCTGAGTAAGATGGAGACGATTGTTGAGTATATTGAAACCAGCTCCAAACTGCCTGGAGGAATGTACTATATCAGCACGGATTCGGTCAGCAGCGACATCGGCAGCCGTCAGTCGGAATCGGTTTATTTGGATAATCGCTATTAAAAAAGAAGGCCCCCATAAAGGAGCCTTCTTTTTTAGCTTACAGAACTTTATTCAGAAAGTCTTGTGTCCGTTCATGCTGCGGGTTGCCGAACAGGTCCTTTGGCGCTCCCTGCTCCACAATATACCCTCCATCCATGAAATAGACTTGGTCTGCCACTTCGCGGGCGAATCCCATTTCATGTGTCACAATCACCATTGTCATGCCGTCCTGGGCCAATTGCTTTATGACACTCAGAACTTCCCCGACCATCTCGGGATCCAAAGCGCTCGTCGGCTCATCAAAAAGCATGATGTCCGGGTTCATCGCCAAAGCACGTGCGATTGCCACCCTTTGTTTTTGCCCTCCGGATAACTGTGCTGGTTTGGCATTTGCCTTGTCTTTCAATCCTACCCGGTCAAGAAGCTTAAGTGCCGTTTCCTCTGCTTCTTTTTTCGAACATTTTTTCAGCTCGACAGGGGATAGGGTTATGTTATCAAGAACAGTCAGGTGCGGGAACAGATTGAAATGCTGGAACACCATCCCGATATTTTCCCGCACTTTATTTATATTCGTATTTTTATCCGTCAGATTTTTATTGTCGACAATCACTTCACCTGCATTGACATCCTCAAGCAAGTTCAGGCACCGGAGCAATGTGCTTTTCCCCGACCCGGAAGGCCCGATCAGGCAAACGACTTCTCCTTCCTGGACCTCCATATTGATATCCTTCAATACCTCCAGTTTCCCGAAGGATTTTTTTAGTCCTGTTACTTTAAGCTTTGCCATTTTGGATCCTCCTTTCCATGATGTTGGATACTTTTGTCAGTATCATGATGATGATGAAATAGATAGCCCCGACGATTAGCCACATCTGGAAGGATTCCAGGTTGCGGGCAATGATGATTTTCCCGCTTTGGGTCAATTCATTAATGCCGATGATGGAAAGAATCGATGTATCCTTCAATGTAATGATGAACTGGTTAATGAACGATGGGATCATCAAGCGGATTGCCTGAGGCAAAACAACTTTCCTCATTGCTTTGCTGTATGGAAGGCCGAGGCTGCGGGCTGCTTCCATTTGGCCTTTATCGACCGATTCAATTCCGCCGCGCACAATTTCAGCCATATAGGCGCCTGCATTCAGGCTGAGTGTAATCAAGCCGGCAGCGATTGCGGAAATGCGGAAATCAAGTGCTGCGGGAACTCCGAAATAAATAAAGAAAGCCTGGACGATCAGAGGGGTCCCCCTGAATATATCTACATAAATGGTTCCGATTGCACGCAATGCTTTGTTTTTCATGACACGCAGCAAACCAAAGATGATGCCCAGAATGGATGCAAAGATTAAAGAAACGACTGTCAGGATGAGGGTCATCTGCAGACCTTTCATCAGGCTGGGCATGCTGTCTTTAAGAAGCCCGAAGAATCCGCTGTCTGTTTCTGTACTCTTTTCCGCTTTTAAATACGTATCCAGAATCTCCTGGTATTCGCCGGATTCCTGCAGATTCGCCAATCCATCGTTGAATTTCTGAAGAAGTTCCTGGTTTTCCCCTTTTGAGACCGCAAATCCATAGGATCCGCCTTTTTCCTTTTCGGTGACGATTTTCAGGCCGTTGCCCTGCGTGATTCCATAAGCAAGGACTGGATAATCATCGAAAACGGCAGCAGAGTTTCCTGTTTTTACATCTTCATACATATTGGCCGAATCATCATATGTAACGGTTTTGAAACCATACTTATCCTTAATGCTGTCTGCGAAGCTGGCTCCTTCTGTTCCTGTTTTGACAGCTACTTTCTTTCCTTTGAGGTCTTCGTAGCTGCTTACATCTTCGTTCGATTCAGATACTGCAAGCACGACCCCGGATTCAAAATATGGATCGGAGAAGTCGAACTTTTTCATCCGTTCCTCTGTGATGCTCATGCCGGCGATGACGGCATCCACCTGTTTTGCCTCCAAAGCCTGTACAGCGGCATTGAATCCAAGCGGTTTGATTTCGATCTCAAAGCCCTGGTCTTCGGCTATGGCTTTGATCAAATCCATGTCTATACCGACAAATTCACCATTTACATCTTGGTATTCAAATGGGGCAAAGGTAACATCGGTAGCGATTGTATACGTCTTTTTCTCTTCCGCTTTTGCATAGGAAGCCGGGAAAATTAGAGAGGTGGCTAGTAAAGTGCAAATTGTCAGACATAATGTCAGAAAAGGTAATCTAGTAATTCTCTTCATTATCTGTCTCCTGGTTCTATTATTTTTTTGTGTTCTTATTTTTTGTGTTGATTGGAATGGGTGGGAGAAGGGCAAAGCGACTTTCGGTCCAGGCATGTATAACATATACCCAGCAGGAGTAAAAAACATTCATAATGTTAAAGTTATACTAAAATAGCAAAATAGTCAAAAGATAATTTTGATAAAAAAATAAAAAATGAATGATAAAATGGTGAAAAAAGAAAACCCCAATCCGTAGATTACGGAATGGGGATAATCGTTTCAGATGTTCTCTTCAGTAACACGAGGAACGTTGACCTTTTCAGGCTCAGGAACAAAAACAAGGATTGCAATTCCGATTACAAACAGGAAAACAAGACTGAATACGCCGCTTGCTGTATTGCCTGTCACTTGGGCGGTTACGGCCACGAGCAGAGGGCCGAGTATGGAGGCGAATTTGCCGAAGATATTGTAGAACCCGAAGAATTCATTGGCGTTCTCCTTAGGGATGATCTTGGCGAAGTAGGAACGGCTTAATGCCTGAATGCCGCCCTGGGCCGATGCGACCAGCATCGCCAGAATCCAGAAATCAAGCGTCGTCTCCAGGAAATAGGCATAACAGCAGACAATGATATAGATAATGATGCCGGCATAGAGCATCGTTTTCCCAGAAAAGCGGTCAGCCAGCCGCCCGAACAGAAAGGCGAAGGGAGCAGCGACAACCTGGGTGACAAACAGGATGACGAGCAGGTCGGTGGCACTGATGCCTAAGTCAGTCCCGTAAGCAGACGACATCGATATGATTGTATGGACGCCGTCAATATAGAAGAAATAAGCAAGCAGGAAGAGCACCACGGCCCGGTACTGGCTGATATTCTTGAATGTTTTGCCGAGGCGTTTGAAACTGCCGGCAATCGGGTTCGGTTCCCGTTCAATGTAATGGACCTGGTTGACATTTCTAAGGAAAGGGATGGTGAACAATCCCCACCAGGCAGCTGTCAAAAGGAAGGAAATCTGTGTTGCTGTAGTCACCGACAAAGGGAGGAACTCCTTTTGTGCCGATAGGATGAGTGCAATGCTGATGATGAATGGAATGGTGCTACCGATATAGCCCATCCCATAACCGCGGGAAGAAACCCGGTTCATTTTTTCTTCAGTTGTAATGTCCACAAGAAAGGCATCATAAAAAATATTTGCCCCTGCAGCCCCGATTGCGGTCAGCGTATAAAAAATCAGGAGCAGCAGCCATTGGTCGCCCGGCACGAAAGCCATCAGGGCGGTGGAGAGGACGCCAAGCGCAAAGAACGCTCCGAAAAATTTCTTTTTGAATCCCCTGTAGTCGGCGATAGTCCCTAAAATGGGCCCGATCACTGCCAGTATGAATGTAGCAATTGCAATCGTGTACCCCAGATAAGCGGTTGAATCGGCTGACCTGATACCGGCTTCCTGCGCTACAGACTTATAGAAAATCGGAAAAACGGCTGTAGTGATGATAATGGAGTAGGCGGATGTCGCCCAATCATACAAAATCCAGCTATTCTCTTCTTTCGTGTACTTTTTCAAAAGCATATCCCTCCCTAACATTCTCCAATATCTCCTCCAAAACCCTTCCATCGGTACTGCCGAGCGAAAGCCCGAGCAGCCTGGCGAATGTGGGCCCTTCATCAGCCAAATGCATGGCTGGCAGGACAACATTTTGCCTGATCCCTTTGCCGGCTGCCATGAAGACAGTTTTGTAGTTTTCCTTTTCGGGGCTATAGCCGTGGGAGGCCCATGTATATGTCTTATCCTTAACAGCCTCTTCCGTGATTTCATCCCGATATGAACCTTCCAGGCTCTCTTTTATGTAAAAACCAAGGCGCGCCTCAATCATGAATGCGGCATCCCCGTCTGCCCCCATTTCAGCAGCTTGCTCGCCGGTCAATACCGATTCAATTCCATGTTCCGCATCTTCGGTGAGCGAGTGAAGCAAGTCCTTTACAATCCGGCAGGTTTCTGTGTCCGAATGATTTTTAAGATAGACATAAGCCGAGCCGTCGCAGCTTTTGCAATAGGCTTTCCAATCGGCGACTTTCCCTTGTTCAGTGACCTCAATCAAGCCATGTTCCCTGAACAGCACATTCGGTTTGATAGCGACGGTTTCGTCCAAAGCGCTATGGTCGCCAAGAAGGATGACTGTGCTGTTTTCATAAATGCCGGCATCCTGCAATGCCGCGATCATCTCACCGAGCCTTCTGTCATGGCGGTGAAGGGCCTCCATTGCCTGTCTCGATGAGAAACCGTGGGCATGCCTTTGGCTGTCGAGATCGACAAAATGGATCAGCATAAGATCCGGTTTTTTCGCTTTGATTGTATGTACGGCCGCTTTCAGGACGAAATCATCGAGCTCTGGCTGATTCAATCCTTTTCGGATATGTCCGAAGCGTTGATTCATCTCCAGCTGATAGAGGGGGCTGCCATTGCATAAAGACACGGCAATCTGGTTATGCCACGGTCTGTTTGCGAAAATTTCCGGTAAGTTGTAGTCGATTTTCGCCCTGGCAGTTACGGGCCAGAGGAGAGCTGCTGTCTTCATGCCTGCCTTTTTGGCTTCATCGTATAAAGTCGTGCCGCGTATGCGGCTCCTTCGCCAATACCAGTCAGGAGAGGGGACGCCCGGCTGCAGGAGTGTATTGTTGATGATGCCGTGATTTTTCGGGTACTTGCCGGTGACAATTGTTGTATGGCATGGGTACGTAACGGACGGGTAGATTGTTGTGACATTGGTGCAGTATGAGGCTTTTGTAAGAAACGCTTGAAAATGGGGCAATTCTCTAAGTTGGGGTATATCCAGGGATGACAGGCAGTCAAATGACAGGACAATCAGATGATCTGTGAGTTTCATTATAAAAATCTCCTTCTCTGTCAAAGATGGTGGTACCAATATTATACAATAGGCGTTCTGGATATATTGTATTTTTTAAAAGGAAATAAAAAAAGCTTCAAAGCGGCTATCAGGATTGCAACTGTGTTAAAATAATCTAATAATTCAGATAACAATATGGAGGAAAAGAAATGTCTTTAGAGAGTGTGAGAGAACATCTTAAACAATTTAATGCCGATGGCAAAATCATTGTGCTCGGGCAATCAAGCGCAACCGTGGATGAGGCTGCAGAAGCGCTTGGCGTCAGCCCTGCCCGCATTGCAAAAACACTTTCATTCAAATCAAAAGAGGGCGCCATACTGATTGTGGCTGCAGGGGATACGAAAATCGACAATAAGAAATACAAAGCAGAGTTCGGGCTGAAGGCGAAAATGCTGACGGCAGATGAAGTACAGGCTTTTACAGGACATGAAGTCGGCGGCGTCTGCCCATTTGGCCTGGCAGAAAACCTCCCGATCTACCTGGATGAGTCGATGAAACGTTTCGACACACTGTTTCCGGCATGCGGAAGCCGTAATTCGGCCATCGAATTAAGCTGCGGGGAAATCGAGGCGTTTTCGGGTGCCGTACGCTGGGTTGATGTTTGCCAGCTGGCTGCGTATGTATGAGCAAAAATTCTTTTCACGTTGAGGACTTTCAGGTATGATATACCTAATTAAACCAACCAGCATACTATGGAATTAATCGGTTGTATATAAAGGGGAAATCTATATGAACAGTCAAGAGACATTAACGGTGCCGCAGCCTTTAATCCGGATGAATAATTGGATTGTGATCGGATTGATTGCGGCCGCCTGGATTTGGGATTTGCCGGTTTTGATCGCCATTACGGCCATTTGCTTCGGGCTAGGCGCTTTTTTCGGAAAGAACCCGGTCATTCTGATCGGAAAACAGTTTTTGAATAAAGAGAAGACGCACATCCTTGAAGACAAAGCGCAGCTGAAGTTCAACAGTTTGCTTGCATTCATCATGCTGGCTGCCGGATTGCTGTTCTACTACGCAGGGGCAATGCCGGTCTATTTTATATTGACGGGCATGTGCGCAGCGGCCAATCTGGGATCGGCATTCGGCTATTGCATCGGGTGCTTCATCCGTTTCCAATGGCAGCAGTACCGCTATAGAAGGTCGTTGAGATAGTTATTTACAGAAGACTCCATCACGGGGTCTTTTTTTTGTGTCCATTCGGAAAAGACACCCTTTGTTGTTTAAGGGGAAAAGTCCTGTGGTATTGATTAAAAAACGCAGTTCATACAAACGGAGGGATTTAATTGAAAGATAATCAACCTGTAAACAAGCCAAGCGGGAATAAAAAAATTGAGCAGCTGGAAGGATACAAGGTCAATAATAGCGGACAAAAATTGACTACCAACCAAGGGCTGCGGATTTCTGGGGATGAGCACTCGCTTAAGGCGGGGGTTCGGGGCCCGACTTTGATGGAAGACTTCCATTTCCGCGAGAAAATGACCCATTTCGATCATGAGCGTATTCCTGAACGCATTGTCCATGCGAGAGGGTTTGCAGCTCATGGGGAATTCGAATTATATGAATCTCTTGAAGAATATACAAGCGCCATGTTCCTTCGGGATACAAGCCGAAGGACGCCTGTTTTTGTTCGTTTCTCCACTGTGGCAGGGCAAAAGGGATCCGGTGATACAGTTCGGGACGTACGGGGGTTTGCGACGAAATTCTATACGGAAGAGGGAAACTATGACCTGGTCGGAAATAATATTCCTGTTTTCTTTATCCAGGATGGCATTAAATTCCCGGATTTGGTCCATTCATTCAAGCCGGAGCCGCATAATGAAATGCCGCAGGCATCTACTGCCCATGATACATTCTGGGACTTCGTGGTGAACAACCAGGAAACTGCCCATATGGTCATGTGGGCGATGTCCGACCGGGCGATCCCGCGGAGCTACAGAATGATGGAGGGCTTCGGCGTACATACATTCAGGTTTGTGAATGATGCCGGCCAGGGCCACTTTGTCAAATTCCATTGGAAACCGGTTTTGGGCATCCACTCTTTAGTATGGGATGAAGCGCAGAAGCTGGCAGGGAAAGATCCGGATTTCCACAGGCGCGATTTGTGGGAAGCAATCCAGATGGGAGATTACCCGGAGTATGAACTGGGGGTGCAGCTTATAGCCGAAGAGGATGAGTTCAAGTTTGATTTCGATGTTCTGGATCCTACAAAAATTTGGCCGGAAGAGCTTGTTCCGGTAAAAATCGTCGGTAAAATGACACTCAACCGGAATGTAGACAATTATTTTGCCGAAACAGAGCAAGTTGCATTCCACCCGGGACATATCGTCCCTGGAATCGATTTTACGAATGACCCGCTGCTCCAGGCGAGATTGTTCTCCTATACAGATACACAGCTGATCAGGCTTGGAGGGCCGAACTTCCATCAGATTCCGATCAACCAGCCGGTATGTCCGTTCCATAACAACCAAAGGGACGGCTATCACCAAATGCAGATCCATCAGGGCCCGGTCAGCTATCATAAAAATGGCATTGACCAGAATGATCCGAGCCCGGCCTCCAAGGAAGAAGGCGGGTATGTCCATTACGCGGAAAAAGTGGAGGGCAAGAAAGTGCGCCAGCGGAGCGATAGCTTCAAGGATCATTTCAGCCAGGCCATCCTATTCTGGAACAGCATGTCAGATGTTGAAAAGCAGCATATCATCAAAGCCTTCAGCTTCGAGATCGGTAAGGTGAAAAGAAAGGAAATCCAGCAGCAAGTGGTGGATATGTTCAGCAACGTTGATTTCCATTTGGCAGAGCAGGTGGCGAAAGCAGTGGGAGCCAATCCTCCAACCCAAAAAGCGGTTCTTGGGATCACCGATGCATCGCCGGCACTAAGCCAGGAAAATTCAATCAAAACTGCCATGACGAGAAAGATTGCCATTCTCATAGAGGCAGGATTTGATTTCGAGGATGTAAATGCCGCAGTGGCTGCTTGGAGCAAGGAAGGCATACACGCCGAAATCATCAGCAGCACAAAAGGAATGATTGCAGCAGCTGATGGCAGGGAAATCGAAGCGGACCAAACATTCCTTACAGCTGATTCAGTCCTATATGATGCTATTTATGTAGCGGGAGGCAAGGACAGTGCTGCCATGCTTTCACAGAATATGGATGCGAAATATTTTGTCCAGGAAGCATTCCAGCATTTCAAAACAGTCGGTGCGACCGGAGAAGGTTCCGCTGTTTTGAAGGGGAGCATTCCATCCCCCGACATTGCTGTACAGCCGGGAGTGGTTCTGCAGCATGAAAATGACCGTGATGGCTTTACCGGCAAGTTTGCCGAACAGCTGGCCTTGCACAGGCATTGGGACAGAAAGATGTAATAGCAATAAGCCGGGGCATTTTATGCCCGGCTTATTTTTTTATGCCCATAACCAGGATTCGCTTCCGGAAACTAGCCTCAATCCGTTTTTTGTGCCTGTGCTTGCAGGCGGTTCAGGAAGAGCTTGGAGATGGTTGGAAAGTTCCGTTCTTTCCGGACCCAGCCGTATTGGACAATTCGTCCTTCCGGCATATCCAAATCGACAAGGACGGACTTTTTATCAAGATAATCCTGATGTTTCCGTATGGAGTAATCGAGCCCGATTGTAATCGCCAAATTGTCGGCGACTGCTTTCTGGATCGCTTCTGTATTATTGCTTTTGAAAAGAATTTGGACCGGTCCATAGATGGAAGTGAATTCTTCCAGGTACCGTGTGATGAAATCGTCATCATACAAGGCAATCATTTGCTCCCTCAAATGTTCCGGGCTTATCTTGCCAGCTGAGGCAAATGGGGAATCCTTGCTGACCCCGACAACCATCCGCCCCTCCAGCAATGAATTGAAAATAAGTTCCCGGCTATATTTTACCATTGTGTCATTCAGGGTAATCAGCCCTATATCGGCGTTTTCCTGGATGAGGTCCTCCAGGATTTCTTTCGGCCCCTTTTCATACAACTCAATATTGACCAAAGGATAGTCTGCTTTGAAGTTTGCAATTGTTTTCACAAGCAGATGCATGGGACCTGGGATTGTGGCAATTCTCAGATCACCGGAAATTGTATCTGAATAGGCTTGCGCCTCTTTTTTCAGGTCATCCACCATTTGCAGGATTTCATCAGCTTTTTTGACAATCGAGCTGCCTTCGGGAGTAAGGGTGGCGCCTGAACCGCGGGAACGGGAGAACAGGGGGACTCCAAGCTCCGCTTCTAGGGCGGTGATGGATTGGCTGATGGCCGAAAGAGTGATGTTCGAACTCCTGGCTGCGCTGGACAGAGACCCTTTGCTTGCCACTTCGCATATATAATGGAGCTGCTCAATGTTCAATATGCCACACGTCCTTCATGAAAGTTACCTCTACTATATCTGAATATTCATTCCTTTTCAAAAGATTATCTATGCACAATGCCATATATAGGAGCTTCGTCCGTATGATGCGGCATTTTAAAATGGTATAATCTGACCATGCGAAAAAAACGTAAAAATTCCAGGTTATGGAAGATAATATCCTTAAGATACAGTAAAATGTAAGTAGACTGAAGAACGGGGTGGGCGAATGAAGCTTCAGAGGTTGCAACTCATCATGCTGGTCATGATCGCGGTTTTTCTGCTGGCTGCCTGCAAGACGGTGCAGGAGCCAAAGGAAGAAGTAAAGAAGGAACCGCCATCAACAGAAGAGGAAGCAGTGGAAGTAATCAGTGAGAAAGAGGAAGAAATCGTAAAATCAATCGGCCAATTTATGATACTCCAGAATGCGCCCGAGTCCGATGCCAGCTTTGCCGATGGACAAATACAACTGGAGGCTGTGGCATTGGACGGCAGCAGCGTCAAAAAGACAGACGGGGTGCTTTGGAGATCGACTGATGAAAAGATCGCGCAAGTAGACGGGCAGGGAGCAGTTACGGTCACTGGAGCTGAAGGGAAGGCCAGGATTATTGCAGAATATGGGACAGGCCGTGATTTCGTGACTGTCAAAGTAAATGATGCGGGGTCGCCATCACTGGAAAAAGAAGAAGATGGGATGTACAGTTTGACGGAGAAAATCCTTGAAAGCTTAACGATAGAAGAAAAGGTCGGGCAGATGGTCATAGCTGATTTCAGGCAAGCAAGAAGCGAAGCCGTTACGGCCGTAACTCCTGATATAGAGAGGCAGATGAGGAAATATCATATAGGCGGCGTTATCTTATTTCAGGAGAATGTTCCTGAAATGAAACAGACAGTGAAATTGGCTGAACAATTCCAGTCGCTTTCTCAGAAGCTGGGGCTATTCATCTCCATCGATCAGGAGGGAGGGACTGTTACGCGAATCGAATCCGGCACCGATCTACCGGGGAATATGGCAATTGGTGCAACCGGATCGGCCGAACTGGCTGAAAAGGCAGGCACAGTAACAGGGAAGGAACTCCTTGCACTTGGTTTCAACATGAACTTCGCCCCATCGCTTGATGTGAATGGCAATCCGGATAACCCGGTGATCGGCGTACGCTCTTTTGGGGGTACACCTGAATTGGTTGCTGATATGGGGAACGGGTATATTGATGGCTTACAGAGCACAGGCGTGATTTCTGTCGCAAAGCATTTCCCGGGCCATGGCGATACAGTTGTCGATTCGCATGCCGGACTGCCTGTAGTAGAGCATTCGGCGGAACACTTATATGAAACGGAGCTGCTCCCGTTTGAGGAAGCGATGAAAGAAGGAGTCGATGCCCTGATGATGTCCCATGTGGCCTATCCGGCTCTGGACCCTTCTGTCATCGAGTCAGGGAAATCCGGGCAAACGATCCAATTGCCTGCAAGTTTGTCGAAGACAATCACAACAACCATCACACGTGAGGAAATGGGGTACCAGGGGGTCATCATCACTGATGCACTTGGCATGGGCGCTATTGACCAGCACTTCGAACCGGCTGAGGCAGCTGTAAAAGCCATTCAGGCAGGAGCCGACATTGTCCTTATGCCCAAAAACCTTGAACAAGTTATGCCGGCCATCTTGTCAGCTGTCAAGAACGGGGATATCACGCAGGAACAAGTCGATCAGTCTGCCAGAAGAATTATTTCGCTCAAACTGAAAAGGGGCATCCTGAAAGAAGACAATCCTGCACCGCTAGAGGAAAAAATAGCCGCCGCAAATCAAACGGTAGGCTCCGAAGACCATAAAGATTTAGAAAAACGAGTGGCGGAACAATCGGTCACATTGGTGAAAAATAAGAAAGTCCTGCCTTTGACAGGCTTAAAGGAAGATAAAAAAATCGTCGTCATCGGCCATAGGCATATTGATGAATTGAGCGGCGCCTTAAAGAAATACCATGGTGATATCGAGCTGGTGGAGCTCGGGGAAAATTATGAACTGACAACCTCCGCACAGGCTTTAATCGAGGAAGCAGATTATGTAATTGTAGGGACGTATTCGAGCGATGTGGACATGAGATCCCCTGATCATCCTCAAATCAAGATGATGAAGCAGCTCATGGGAATTGCCAAGTCACCTGTCATTGCAGTGGCCATCCAGAATCCATACGATCTTATGGCTTATTCGGAGGTGGATGCGTACCTTGCCCAATACGGGCATCAGCCAGCCAGCTTCGCTGCTGCCGCTGCTGTCATCTTCGGGGAAGCTGAACCGTCCGGAAAGCTGCCGGTCTCCATCCCGGATGGAAACGGAGGAATTCTGTTCAACGCAGGGCATGGACTGGGCTACTGACAGCCTGTTCACCTGATTCTCTTGGCTGCCTGACATTTTTTTGCGTTTGGAAAAGATTTCATCCTCAGGGCATCTGCATACCATGATAGGGCAGATATCTAAGGGGGATCAATCATGGCTATTCAGGCACCTGTACTGCTTATGGAAGAGGCAGCCCGTTTCATCAGCGGCTGCTATACAGAATTGGGGAAAAAGGATTCCATTTCCCTCAGGCTTGAAGAAATCGAGTCTGCCATCAGGGAAACGGGAACATATGAACATACATTTGAAGAGCTTGTGCATGGCGCAAGAATGGCTTGGAGGAACAGCAATCGCTGTATAGGCAGGCTGTTCTGGAACAGGCTGCATGTGCTGGATGCACGGGATGCATCAAATGAGGATGAAATGTACGACGTGCTATTGCATCACATTCGATATGCAACAAATGGGGGCAAGATTCTTCCCGCTATCACAGTCTTTAAACAGCATCGCCACGAATTGGATACGGCCCGGATCTTTAACAGCCAGCTGATCCGCTATGCCGGTTATAGGCAGGGCGATGAAGTAATCGGCGATTCCAAAACCCTTGGCTTTACTGAGATGTGCCAGGACTTGGGCTGGAGAGGAAAAGGAACACAGTATGATATTCTTCCACTTGTATTTTCAATGGATGGAAACGAACCGGTCTGGCGTGAGATTCCTGAAGAGCTGGTGAAGGAGGTGGCGATTACACACCCGCACTACCCCTTCGATTCTTTAGGGGCAAGATGGTATGCAACCCCGTTCGTTTCGGAGATGAGACTGGAAATAGGGGGAATCTCTTATACGGCTGCCCCTTTTAATGGCTGGTATATCGGAACGGAGATCGGTGCCCGTAACTTGGCCGATGCCAACCGCTATAATATGCTTCCTTCCGTCGCCGAAATTATGGGATTGGATACGTCAAGAACAGATACTTTGTGGAAAGACAAGGCACTTGTGGAGCTGACTTATGCTGTCCTCCACTCTTTCAAGAAAGCCGGCGTGACAATTGTCGACCATCACACAGCAGCTAAGCAATTTAAGCTGTTCGAAAAGCAGGAAGCCGAATACGGAAGGCTGGCCATGGGTGACTGGGTATGGCTTATTTCGCCGGTATCGCCGGCCTTAACGCATATTTTCCATCAGTCCTACAGCAATGAAATCCATAAGCCGGGATTTTTCCAGCAATAAAAAATGCCCAAAGGATTGATTCCTTTGGGCCATTTTTATTTAAGCGCGCTCTTCGTACAATCTGGCGATCTCCACTATTACATTTGTCGCTTTTACCATGTTATCGATTGAAATGTATTCATATCTGCCATGATAGTTTTCTCCGCCGGTGAATACATTCGGTGTCGGCAGCCCCATGTATGATAATTGCGATCCATCCGTCCCTCCGCGGATCGGCTGGATGATCGGTTCAATATCAAGTTTTTTCATGGCATCATAGGCAATATCCACGATATGTTTGACCGGCTCAATTTTCTCACGCATATTGTAATATTGGTCGCTGATCTCAAGCTTGACTGCATCTTGGCCATAAGTCCCTTTCAATTCAGATGCGATCGTTTCCATCGCTGCCTTGCGTTCAGCAAATTTCTGTTTGTCGAAATCGCGTATGATGTACTGCAATTCTGTTTCCTCAACATCTCCATGGAAGGACAGCAGATGGTAGAAGCCTTCATATCCTTCTGTATGCTCAGGTGCTTCAACAGCCGGCAATCTGCTTTGGAATTCCATTGCGATTTTCGCGGAATTCACCATTTTTCCTTTTGCAGTCCCCGGGTGTACGTTGGTACCTTTGAACGTCACTTTCGCTGCGGCTGCGTTGAAGCTTTCATATTGAAGCTCGCCAAGCGGGCCCCCGTCCATTGTATAGGCATAATCAGCATTGAAGGCTTCTACGTTGAATTTGTGCGGCCCCCGTCCGATTTCCTCATCAGGCGTGAAAGCGACACGGATTTTGCCGTGCTTGATTTCAGGATGCTTCAGTAAATGATCCATCGCAGTCATGATTTCAGCAATCCCGGCTTTGTTATCCGCCCCGAGAAGGGTGGTGCCGTCAGTTGTGATTAAAGAATGCCCTTTGTAATTTGCCAATTCGGGAAATTCATTTGTCGAAAGGACAACTTTCATCGCTTCGTTCAGCACGATATTCCCGCCGTCATAATTCTCATGAATCTGCGGGTTGACATTGGCTCCTGTCATGTCGGTCGCTGTATCCAAGTGGGCAAGGAACCCGATTGTCGGCACAGGCTTATCAGTGTTCGAAGGCAGGGTTGCCATCACGTATCCATTTTCGTCTACCGTAACATCGCTCATCCCGATCTGTTTCAATTCCTCGACAAGCATATGCGCCAGCGTCCATTGTCCGGCTGTGGTAGGGCAGGTTTTGCTTTCATAGGACGATTGTGTATCGACTTTTACATATGTAATAAAACGGTTCACCAAGTCTTGTTTCATTCAAATCGGCTCCTTCAAAAAGTTAGTACTTTTATTGTAACAGATGGAGCCCGGCAACAGAAAGGGGGCTCGGCCGTGTCGGGTCTCTCCTAGGGGTGAAACGATACTAAAAAAGAGAGAGCGTTTTTTGCTCTCTCTTTCCTATTATTCAGCGTCCAGCTTTGGGGCATCCCCTTCAGCTTCTGCTGTGGATCCTTTGCTGTTAAGCCATCTGTATGTGATACCCATGAACAGCACGCCTCCGATCATGTTTCCGATTGTTACAGGGATGATGTTGGCGATTGCTTTACCGATGGAAATCGTATCAGGATGTTCCCCAACAAGTGCAATTGAGAATGTGCTCATGTTGGCGATGCTGTGTTCATAGCCGGAAATGAAGAATCCGAATACGAAGAATACCATACAGAACAACTTAGCGCCGTCCGCTTTCATAGTCATCGGAATGTAGAAGGCCATACATACAAGCCAGTTACAAAGAATGGATCGGAAGAAGACTTCTGCTGTAGAAGCGTTCATTTTTGCTTCTGCAACACTCACCAGGAATCCGTTGACGGAAGGACTTGCGAAAAGGCCTGTCAAGTAGATGAAGTATGCGAATAGAAGCGCACCGATCAGGTTCCCGGCATATGTAGTTCCCCACATTTTGAAGACTTTGGACCATTTCGTTTTGCCGTCCAAAGCGCTGTATGTTAAATAGAATGTATTTCCGGTGAACAGGTCTCCGCCGCCGTAGGCAATCATGATGATCGCTGCACCGAACGTGAAAGCGGCCATAGGGTATGCGACTGGGCTATGCACTGCATAGAAATAGTTACCTGATTTGAAGGCGATGATTACACCGAAGCCGATAAAGGCACTTGCAAGCATTGCACGTACAAGATAGCGCATAATGCTTTGGTCAAAGACTTTTTGTTTTTTGGAAGCCAGGGCTTGGACTTCACTTAAAGCTTTCTTTTCCATGTTTCCTCCTGTTGTTGAGCTGTAAGTATTATTTAATATTGCTTTATGAATGGTTTGATATGCAGAGCTTTCCGCAAGATTTTATGGCTGCTCTGCATAAATATGTACGATCAGTTCAGTTGCACCTAATAAACCTTAATTATGATACCACCAATGAATGCCCTGTTCATCTTTAAGAATAAATTACCACTACTGGGAATTGGTTGAGTGTAAAGCGAAATATTAAGGGAAATTTAAGATTTTTACAATCGTTTCTTTAAGATTTACGGGCTATTCTTTTACCATGAACTGGAGTGGTATACTTGCTGAAAGGGGGAATGGGCCATGGAGGGATACACTGTCCTTGTAGTGGATGACGAACAGGAAATTCGCGATGCGATTGAAATATATTTGAAGAACGAAGGAATATCGGTATTGAAGGCGTCCGATGGGCTCGAAGCATTGGAGATGCTGAAGGAACATACCGTCCATCTGATTGTGCTGGATGTTATGATGCCCAAGCTTGATGGGATCGCGACCACTTTTAGGATCAGGGAGCAGAAAAATATACCGATCATCATCCTGAGCGCCAAATCGGAGGATGCGGATAAGGTGTTCGGCCTGCAGATCGGTGCGGATGATTATGTGACAAAGCCATTCAACCCGCTTGAATTGATCGCAAGGGTAAAGTCGCAGCTCCGCCGGTATGTAACGCTCGGCACATATGAAGGAAAGAAAAAAATCATTGATATCAGGGGACTGGTGCTTGATGAGGATGCAAAACAAGTGACCGTGAATGGTGAACCGGCCAAGCTGACGCCGATTGAGTATCGCATTGTGGAGCTGCTGATGAAGAATGCCGGCAGGGTTTTTTCCATCAACGACATTTATGAGCTTGTCTGGAACGAACCCAGCTATAATGCAGAAAATACAGTTGCCGTCCACATCCGCAAAATAAGGGAAAAAATAGAAATCAACCCGAAAAATCCGGCATATTTAAAGGTGGTATGGGGAATTGGATATAAAATGGAAAAATAAATGGTATGTGCTGCTTGGCTTTTTTCTCATCAGCATAGGGTGCGGCATTCTTTTGACGGGCCAGTCTTTCGGAAGTGAAATATTCAAGAAAACGTATTTCGAGACCGCCACATTCGAAAGCCAAAAGGAAGCATTCATCCGGGAACTGGCAACCCATGAATTATATGTGCCGTCCAAGGAGGACCTGAAAAAGAGAATCACTGTGACGGATGAGGAAATAGAGACGCACAGGTATGAATATGGCACCCTGGAAGAGCAGGTTGCTTCCATCCAGGAACAATATAGGGAAAGAATTGAAAGTGCGGACCAGCTGGTGAACAAAGAGGTCAAGGAAATGTTGGTGAAGGAACGTGATGATAAAATCAAGGACATCACACTTAATTTCCAAAGCGATGAACACGTACGGAAAAAAATCACCGAACAAAAAGAAGCCGAGCTGGAACAAGCCTTTCTTTCCATTTCACAATCCGGCGGCCAGCTGGATTATTATTTAAAAACGTTTGATTATTATTTGGTTGATGAAGAAAGCGGAAAGGTCTACACCTCCCTTGTCCAAAATAAGGATGATTACGAAGCATTCTTCAATGAGAAGAATATGGCGTTTGTCGGGCAATACGGAGGCGGAAAGCCGAAACTGGCCATTGACGAAAGTGATGTGCTGTCTGAGTGGTCGATTCACATGATGAATGCAGCGAATTCAGAACGGAATGTAGCCGAATTCAGCGGGTACATCGGCATACCTAAGAGTGCCCCGGCTGACAGTGAAATCATGGAGGCGGCCGATCATTACAGGGAAATCCAGATTGCCTATATTGCTGTCCTGATCTTGGGGGTCGCTGCTTTGGCAGGTGGAGGCTATGTAGTCATAAAAGCAAATCCGCTTAAGGAAAGCTGGTTTGAATGGCCGGTCTATAGCAGAATATATGCTGATTTCAGATGGTTTGCCATTTTCTTTAATGTGTTCATCCTTTGGGCCATTGCACAGGATAACGAAACCGCTTATATGGGAGATTCGGGATTCTTCTATGTTCTGGAGAGACAATTTTATTATGGCATTACAATGGCAGCCCTCTTTTTCCTGCTTGTGGTGCAGGCCATTTTAACAGTGAACTTGGCAATGAAAAGAGGATTGCAGAAAGAAATTGCGGGCCACACCTTCACTTTTGCCTTTTGCGGGATGATCAAGCGCGCCTTTTCCGGTACAAAAATCGGAATGCAGCTTGTTGTGGTGATGGCGCTAATATTCGGGTCCGGGGGAGTTGCGGCTGTTGCTCTGTATGAAGGCTTTATATATGGGGGCAGTGCTTTTATCTTCCTGATTCCGGTCATTGCTGTAGCAGATTTGTTCATTTTGCTCATCGTGCTGAAGCAGACGGCCAAGTTCAATACAATCGTTAAAGCAGTAGAAGGGATTGCTGACGGGCGCACTGAACCGGACATCGACAGCCGCGGGTCATCGGCATTGGCGAAGCTTGCCGCAAACATCAATAAGCTCAAGCATGGGGTGAAAGCCTCTTACAGCAGCCAGCAGAAAAGCGAGAGGCTGAAAACGGAGCTGATCACCAATGTAAGTCACGATCTAAGGACGCCATTGACCTCGGTTATCACGTATACGGACCTGCTGAAGCAGCCTAATCTGAGCGATGAAGAACGGAGCGATTACCTTGCCATAATAGACCGCAAATCGAAGCGATTGAAGCTGCTGATCGATGATCTGTTCGAGGCATCCAAGATGGCGACGGGGAATATCGAACTGCAGAAAACAAAAGTCGATATAGTCCAGCTTCTGCAGCAATCGCTGGCGGAACACGATGAAAAGATAACGGAATCAAGGCTACATTTTCGTTTTGTCCACGAAGAATCGAGCCTATTGGCAGTGGTGGACGGCCAAAAAATGTGGAGGGTATTCGATAATCTGATCGGCAATATATTGAAATATTCGCTGCCTGGCACAAGGGTATACATCGGAGCCAGGAAGAAAGGGCAGAAGATCGAGATATCGTTCAAGAATATTTCCCAGTTTGAGCTCGGGATGAACACAGATGAATTGTTCGAACGCTTTAAAAGGGGTGATCGCTCCAGGCATACAGAAGGATCGGGCCTTGGGCTTGCGATCGCCAAGTCGATCATCGACCTGCATGGCGGGGAAATGGATATCGAAGCGGACGGGGATCTGTTCAAAGTGACACTGTTGATTGACGAGGCATGAAAAAAGGAACCATTCGGTTCCTTTCAGACTGTTGACAAACGCTCGCATTCTTCGTTGCTTGCCCGGCTCGTCCGCTCATGAGGTGAACAGGACGTTT
>CAKQBC010000009.1 GCA_934215995.1 uncultured Bacillus sp.
ATTTATACGATGCCAAATGCACATTTCATCCACCGGCATCCGAAGAAGAAATCCATGAATTCGAAAAACGGACAGGATATATGCTTCCTATGGATTACAAAGAGTTTTTGAAGATAGCGAATGGCTGTTATTTATTTGATGACGTTCAGTATGGGGGGGAAACCCATCTGTATAGCCTTGATGAAATTCTGGCGTACAACCAGGCTTATGATCCGCATGAAGGATGCTTTGATATTGCCTGCATAGCTAAGGATAATATCGTGATCAATTCCAAAATGGTCAGCCAAAATAAGGCGACTTATCTTTTTTGGAAAGGGCATATCGACCAGTTCACGGAGTCTGTTCCGTTAAAAATGAACTTTGAAATCTGGTTTGATCGTTTCGTAGTGGCCCAGGGCTCAAAGTTCTGGAACTGGCCTATCTATACCGCCGACAACTATTATAGACTATGCTGATTTCCCCGGCTCCCGCTGAATGGAAAAGCCGCCAATGCTTAGGCACCCCGGTTTCGAAAGAAAAGCTCCCGTGCATGGACGGGAGCTTTTCTTATACCCAGATATATCTTTTTATTCATAATACCCTTCAGTGGATTTAATGAATGATTTGAACTGGTCCGCGTCATGGCCGAACCAAACTTCCGACTTCCTTTCGGTTGCATATTGGCGAATGAATTCGACTGTCTGGCTGTAGCCGACGGAATCATACAGGATTCCTGGTGGCTTGACGGGCGGTCCGTAGCTCTCTTTCGTATAGACGGCATCAGAAGCCAGAAGAACATTGCCATGCCCCGGCAGTTCCACATGCAGCCCGAGCATTCCATATGCGTGCCCAGCTCCGAAGTTGATGATTTTGATGCCATCAACAAGCTGCACTTCCTTTTGCCAAGGCTTGATTGTTCTCCAGCGCAGCTGTTTCTGGATCCAGCCCATCACATCTCCCCATATATAGGCGCCCATATCGCGTGTCATGGCAAATGTTTTCATGACATTCGCAAGCTCCGCATCATGGACGATGATTTCTGCGTTTGTGAACAGATCCAGGCAGCCGGCATGGTCAAGATGCAGATGGGAAGCGATTACATACTTGATGTCTTCCGGACGGACCTTCAGCTGTTCAAGCCGATTGATCAAGTAGCACTCTTCACTGGCGAATGCAGGGAATAGCTTCTGGACGCCTTCCGGCCAGCTCCCTTCTTCCCCCATCCCATCCGGGTTGCAGCCCGTATCAAACAATATCTTGCCTTCCGGATGGTCGATCAACACAGCATATATCGGGAATTCCACGAACTCATTCGGCTGGTTCGGCGCATTAATGCTTGCCGGATTATGCATAGCAATCATGTAGTTTTTGTCCATTTTCATCGTTCCGGTATCCAACACGTACAACTTTTTATTTTTACACATATCCTTGTCCCCTTTGAAAGTTTAGTTTATCTGGTTTCAACGATGGTGCCGTTGTATGCCGCCCGGTAGATCGCCTGGATATCCTCCCGATCCAAGGCAAGCGGGCTTCTTGCCAGCAAGCGTGTTTGTTTTGTCGCATCCTCAGTCAGGCTGTCAAGCGCATCTTCGGTGATGCCGAAGCCTTTCAGCGTCAATGGGATCCCTACATCTTCAACCAATCGTTTCAGTTCCCCGATGCATTTGCGGGAAGCTTCTTCCTCGGAGGAAAATCCGCTGTTGAAGCCCATTGTTTCATATATATCCTTCAGGCGTTTTGTGCAGCTTGAACGGATGTACCCCATCACATACGGAAGCAGCACGGCATTTGAATCCCCGTGGGCGATATGGAATTGGCCGCCAAGCGGGTAGGCCAGCGCATGGACTCCCGCAACGCCTGCATTAAAGAAAGCAAGCCCGGCAAGGTAGCTTCCATAGCTCATATCCGTGCGAGCCTGTTCATTTTTCCCGTCATTGACCGCGGTCCGGATTGATTGGGAGATAAGCCTGATGGCCTGAAGCGCAAGGGCATCGGAAACCGGGCTCGCATTTTTGGAAACATAGGCTTCAATAGCGTGCGTCAATGCATCAACGCCTGTTGCTGCCGTGACCTTCGGCGGCAAAGAGATTGTCAGTGATGGGTCGACGATTGCGACATCCGCAATCAGATAATCATGCGTCACTACATCTTTGGTCGTTTCCAATGACAGAACCGAAATGTTCGTCACTTCCGATCCTGTTCCGGAAGTCGTCGGGATCAGAATGGTAGGGAGCCCGCGTTTCTCAATCTGCCTTGTCGCCGTCAGGTTCAGGTAGTCCTCGACCTTTCCTTCATGAACGGAGATGACACCGGCCAGTTTGCTTAAATCGAGGGCACTCCCGCCGCCCAGGCCGATGATCAGGTCGCTTTGCTGCCTGCGCGCGTAATCAACAAGCTCTTCCCCGACTGCCAAAGGCGGTTCGGGAACGACTTTCGTGTACAGTTCGACTGATACCCCCAATTCCTCAAGCGGCTGCAGAACCCTGTCTACAATCCCGATTTCCTGAAGGACAGGATCTGTCACAAGCAGGATCTTTTTCGCCTGGAAACGCTCAACCTCTCGCTTCAAATATTTAAGAGATCCCCACCCCGTATAATTTAAAGGGGTAAATACAATTTTCTCGCTCATTTTAATAGCCCCCTTCTTGATTCCAGACAATCAGCTTGAATTCCGTCATTTCGTGAATGGCGTATTTCAGCCCCTCTTTCCCGAGCCCGGAGTTTTTTACACCTCCGTACGGCATCTGGTCGACACGGTAAGTAGGGATGTCATTGATCATCACACCGCCTACCTCAAGCTGTTTGGAAGCATAAGTGGCCTTTTCAATGTCTTTGGTGAAAATGCCTGCCTGCAGGCCGAATTGTGAATCATTGATTTGGGAGACCCCTTCCTCGATACTGGCGATTTTGTTTACCAGTACAACCGGAGCAAAAATCTCCTCACAGCTTATTTTCAAGGAAGAGTCCACTCCTCCAAGGATGGTCGGCTCCAGGATATTGTCCTTGATTTCTCCTCCTGACAAAAGCTCGGCGCCATTCGATACAGCTTCATCGATCCATTCTTTCGCCCGCTGCGCTTCCTTCGGATGAATCATGGCCGATATATCTGTCTCCATATCTTCAGGCGGGCCGCTCCGCAATGCTTTTGCTTTTTCCGTGAAAAGGGAGACAAATTCATCATACTGGCTTTCCATCACGTAGATCCGCTGCAGGGAAATGCAAACCTGGCCTTGATTGGAGAAAGCGCCCACAACGCATTTTCCGGCGATTTTTTCGAGGTTCACCCCTTCATCGATAATGAGGCCGGAATTCGAGCCAAGCTCAAGCGATACACGCTTCAGACCGGCCTTATTCCTGATTCCGATGCCTACGGAAGGGCTTCCCGTGAAGGTGATCATTTTGACGAGCGGATGCCCGACGAGCGCATCCCCAACAACCCCGCCGCTTCCTGTAACCAGATTGAACCCGCCCTTCGGCAGGTTTGTTTTAGCGATCAGTTCTGCAAGGAAAAGCGCGGACAGTGATGTCTGGCTTGCAGGCTTCAATACGATCGGATTTCCGGATGCGATGGCCGGCCCTACCTTATGGGCTACCAGATTCTGCGGAAAATTAAATGGCGTTATGGCCCCTATCACTCCGATAGGTTCCGGGACTGTATAGCCGAAACGGGATTTGCCTGTTTTGGCCGCGTCCATCGGAATCATCTCCCCGACTAGCCGCTTTGCCTCTTCCCCTGCAAACCTATATGTTTCGATCGTTCTTTCAATCTCAGCAAGGGCAAACTTCAACGGTTTTCCGCTTTCTGAGGAAATGATTCGTGCTGCTTCTTCTTTTTTTTCTGCAAATTGGTCTGCTATGCTGAACAAAATCGATGCCCGCTCCTGTGACGTCAGATTCCGCATTTGCTCTTTTGCCCGGTGGGCCGCTTCAATCGCTTCTGTAACCTGTTCTTTTGACGCAGCCGCAATGGAAGCGATTTCTTTTCCCGAGTAAGGGGACTGGATGGACATATGTTGCTTTGCCTCTACCCATTGGCCATTGATATACAACTGTTTCTCCATGCTTTACCCTCCCATAAGTATGAATACGTAACCATTTCTAAATATGAATACGTATTCATATTTAGAATAAAAAGAAAACATGAATGATTTATACATGCTTTCTTGTCGTCTTCCTATTGAATAGCTTAACTGATTTCGTGATGCTTCCGCAATAATTATTTTTATTTTCTAAATTTTCAACCAGAAGCCTGATTGCAGTCAGCCCAAGGTTCTCCTCATCCTGATTGCCAACCGTTGTCAGCTGGATCGATTGATGGGAAGCGAGATCCACATTATCGATGCCGATGAGGCTGATGTCCTGCGGAATCCGGATGCCTTTTGCGATCAGGTGATCCATCACCAGGAGGGCTATTGAATCTGTGGCAGCTACAATAGCAGTTGTTTCCGGATAGCCAGCAAGCAGGCGGTCGATGCCTTTCTCAACATCCTGCCGTGTTGTGCTGGAATGGTAGACAACATCTTCCCTATTGAGGGGATAGGCTTGCTTGAAGCCTTCGAATCTATTGCGGAATGTGCTGACCGACAGAATCCCTCCTATGTAGACGATATGCTCATGGCCGAGTTCAAGCAGATGGTTAACCGCCATTTTCCCCGCCTCGAAATTATCTATTTCCACGAATGCCCTATTATCCTTATGCTTGCGGTTAAACATGATATAAGGCACGTTCAGTCTCTGCAGCCGCTCCATGAATGGATCGTCATAAAAGATGCAGGATAGGATTACGCCGTCCACTTTCCTCTCCAGAAATTTGGCATAGGCTGTATCGATCTTCTCGTCATTCACAAACTGCACGTCTACAGAATAGCCTTTTTCATTCGCATAATCGACAATATGCGATGTGCTGTCGACAAAAAAAGGGTTATGCAAGGGCCCCGATAACAAGGAAATCGTATACGTCTTGTTCTGCACCAGTGACCGGGCATGCATATTCGGGACATAATCCAGCTCCCGGATGGCTTGCAGCACCTTTTCGACAGTAGGCTTCTTAACCAGTTCAGGTGTATTCAATACGCGGGATACAGTTGTTTGGGAAACACCCGCCCGTTTTGCTACATCTTTTGAAGAGACCATTTTCCACCTCTGATTATTCTGAATATATATCCCATTATACAAATAGAGCATAATTGCATGTCAACCGAATCGGCCCGCACCAGTCAAGACGTAAAAAAAGGGAGCGCAATGCATCCCTTTTTCGGTTCGTTTCATGGCTGCCCGGATGATCCGGCTGTCTTATTCATCGGATGCCTTTTCCTGCCCTTGGTGCAGTTTTACGATTACTGTGTCATTGACGATGAAGGCAACTTCCCCGGTGCATTCCGTATCAAAGGTGTCGTAGATCCGTCCTGCGCTCCTTGTGCCTTTGGCCACTGTCTGATAACTGTTCGCCACGTATCCGACTTTCCCTGCCATTTCCAGTTCAGCCTGAATGGCCTCTTCATCATATTTGTTTTGAAAATCCTTCTTAAGGATGATTTTTTGCCCGACCTTAAATAGATCCGCTCCGAAGTAATGTCCAACTCCGACTACTGATACATATTTCGCACCCATTTCCATCTCTCCCTTATTATCTATGTGCTCAATCCCAGATTGATATAATAATGTTCATCAGAATCTATTTCAGCCCAAGCTATCCAAAATGTTTCCCTAAAACTGTTCAATGCTTGTCATCATTTTTGTTCACTTCCCGTTGCCCTTCCCTACTATAATTATATTATCCTGGCACCTAAAAAGCTTGTTTCCGGCCTCTGTCTTTGATTCATACTGCCCGAGCCGATGCATGATTCTCCACCCCTTATACCTATCATATCATCCTATGGTTCATGTCTTTTCAATCTAGAAAGCAGCATTCATATAAGGAAATCTCATCCTGAAAAAACGATGTGCCTAATTATCCGTTTCGCTGATGATGAATACTCTGTATTAGCAATGATGAAAAGGTGATTATATGCTGTGCATAGACAACAATAAAGATGATACATTGAAAAATTTTAATGAAATGCATGGAGAAGATTTAATCTTATCCGGTTCTGTCGTAATAACGGTTGGCACCATTCTTACAGCGCTTGCCTTAACAAATGTTTATATAACAAGAAGTCCCCAGGGTGCGGAAGGAATTGTAATCGGAAACGGGATTGAAAGCATAGGGAATGTCATTCAGGCATTGGGAAACCAAGAGCTTTATACAAATGAACCTTCTGATGCAAGGACTAAAATCATAACCGGTGACTGGCTTCAAGCTATCGGGAATGCAGGCAATGCGATTGCAGTGCAAGAAGGCATCATTCTGTACCGGTATACGTTCACTGACCAAGGAAGCAGAAGAGACAGAGCCCAGATGGAGGAAATACCGAGTGAAGAGACGCCCGGGCAAAGCACCGCTCAGGAGCAACGTGTGGATGAAGCATTAAAAACAACAGTTGCGGTGGATGCCATCTCAAGTGCTATTCAAGGAACGGGAGCATTCATTGGTGCAGAAGGCCTCTTACAGTCTTCTCCTTCCCCATTCCAACAGGACGAAGCTCTAGCCGCCGTCATCGTCGGTATCGGGGCTTTCATCGAAGCATTTGGATCCTACCTTGCCCACGAGAATGAAGAGTTGCGGGGCACTCTGAATCAAGTGATTGGTTCCTGGGTGCAGGTTGGGGGATCCATTATCGAGCTCTAGTCGAAGCAATCGGACGTATACTGGCTTGGCTGTTAATCCCCCCTTGTGTTCGTTCCCGAATTCTTGAATTAGGGATCTTACAGCAGATTAATGAGGGAAAAATAATGTTCCGAATCAGAATCATGATACACACTCGCCAATTATATAGAAGCCATAAGGATTCAGAGTATTAGCCCCTTGGCTTACATCCGGCAATGGGAATGATCTGTCATTTCATGGAACGCCCCAAAATCTAGTTTTCTATAAAGCTTACAAGTTGACCATAATAAGTATAGTATGATAAGATTCCTTTATTATTTTAGCGGGGTAAAGGAATAGAGAATGTAAATTTTATTCGAGGCTCGCTTTACAAAAACCACATACCAAACAAGCGATGAATGCTATGGATCAAACTATAGCAGGAGCAGCTTCTGGAGAGTCTGCATATTTGTGCAGCGCCGAAGGATTCACAATCTCAGGCAAAAGGACAGAAGAGTAACAAGTTTTTTTCGTTATTCTGCACCTTATGGGATTGAATTCATTCAATCCTTTTTTTATGCCTCCGATTCACAATACGGCAAAAAGAAATAACAGCCAGGAGTCCAAACACCCGGTTCATGTCATGAACCTGATGGCCTGTTCTGAGAACTGCTTAGACACTACACTAATGGAGGCGTATTGAAATGGAAAAACAAGAATTAAAACGAGAACTGAAAAACCGGCATGTCCAGTTGATGGCGATCGGCGGAACGATAGGTACGGGACTCTTTTTAGGGGCAGGAAAATCGATTCAGCTAGCTGGCCCGTCCATCATTTTCTCGTATCTAATTGTCGGAATTGCCTTGTTTTTTGTAATGCGGGCATTAGGGGAGCTTCTGCTTTCCAATGCCGGGTATACATCGTTCACTGAATTTGCATCTGAATACATTGGGCCTTGGGCTGGGTTTGTGACCGGCTGGACGTATTGGTTCTGCTGGATCATGGTTGCGATGGCCGATATCATCGCAGTCGGCATGTATATGCAATACTGGTTTGATATTCCGCAATGGATCCCATCCTTGCTCAGCCTGCTTGTCCTGCTCGGTTTAAACTTATTGACCGTCAAACTGTTCGGGGAGCTGGAGTTTTGGTTTTCCCTTATTAAGGTTATTACAATCATCTTACTGATCATTGTCGGCGTCGTTTTGCTCGTGATTGGTTTCCAGACGAATTCAGGCACTGTCTCGCTTTCGAATATTTGGAGCCATGGAGGCATGTTCCCTAATGGCATCAGCGGATTTTTGCTATCTTTCCAGCTGGTTGTCTTCTCGTTTGTCGGAATGGAGCTGGTTGGTGTTACCGCAGCGGAAACGGAAAATCCGAAAAAAAACATTCCATCTGCAATCAATAAAATACCTGTCAGGATCCTGCTTTTCTATGTAGGTGCCATAACCGTCATTCTATGGATTAATCCTTGGACAGCCCTTAATGCCGACAGCAGTCCTTTCGTGGGTGTGTTTACACTGATCGGGATCCCGGTGGCAGCGGGCATCATCAACTTTGTCGTGCTGACTTCCGCCGCTTCCGCATGCAACAGCGGTCTATTCTCTACAAGCCGGATTCTTTTCACGCTCAGCAAAAATAACCATGCCCCCCAAAAACTGTCCAGGCTGAATAAGCAGGCTGTTCCCAGCAACGCATTATTCCTGTCGGTCATCGTTGTTTCCATTGGGGCATTGTTGAGTAAAATTGTTCCCGACCAGGCATTTACGATTGTCACTACCATTGGGACGATTTGTTTCATCTGGGTATGGAGCATCATTTTGATTTGCCATATCCGTTATATAAAGTCCAAGCCGCACTTGCGGGCAGCGTCTTCATTTAAGGCACCTTTCACGCCATTCATCAATTATGCCGTGCTTGCATTTTTGGCCCTTGTTTTAATCGTCATGGCTGCTGCAGAAGCAACAAGGCTGCCATTGCTGCTGACGCCCGTATGGTTCATCTTTTTGATTTTCCTGTACAAGTACCAAAAAGGCAAAATGGACCTGGCTGAAAAGCTGGGATAGGTTTTAAAAAAAGTTCCCCCCCAAGCGGGGAACCGTATTTTATGAAAGCAGCGGATTCAATAAGAAATCCGCTGCTTTTTCGTATGATTGGCTTCATTGGAGGGAAGCAGCCTGCTGGGTGTTTACTATGAACGAATCCAATAAAAAAGAGCGGCAGATAGGATTTCTGCCGCTCTTGTCGATTATTTTGCCATTGCTCTCATTTTAGCCATATTCGCTACCGTTCCCCCATCAACAAGGATGTCTGTCCCGGTAATATAGGAAGCCGCATCGCTGATCAAAAATTCAACTACTGAAGCGATTTCGCTTGCTTCCCCTTCACGGCCGAGAGGTGTGAGATCAAGCAATGTTTTCATCTCAGTCTGCTCTGAAGCTTCCTTCCGGCCCATAGGCGTATTGATTGTTCCCGGAGAAAGCGATACGATGCGGGCTCCTTTTTGCCCCCACTCCCAAGCCTTATCCTGGACAATCAGCTGCACTCCCAATTTCGATAGGCTGTATGCCGCTCCGGAATTCCCTTGGGCAAATTGTTCCATTGCCTCGATTGCATCCGGTGCAAGCGCATTTTTCAATACCTCTGTATATGGGCCCTCTTTAGCTGCCATATGGCCGCTCATGGACGAGATGCATACAGCGACTGTTCCGGCTGTTGCCAGCGGCAAGAAGCGATCCAGCAACAGTCCTGTTCCGACCAAGTTGACCTCTGTTATCCTTCTTGAATCTGCCATAGTCGGTGAAAGTCCGGCAGTATGGATCAATGCTTTCAGTTCACCCAAAGATTTTGCTTTTTCCGCCAATGCTTCCACGTTCTCGGCGGAAGTGATATCGACTGTTTGCCAATGGACATCCGTGATGCCTTTTGCGGCAAGCTCTTTCTTTGTATCTTCAAGCCTTTGCTCTGAAACATCGGCCAGCAATACTGTTCCTTTTTTGCCGACAAGCTCAGCAGCTGCTTTCCCCATGCCTCCGGATCCCCCGGTAATTACATATACTTGTGCCATGTGTGTTTTCCCCCTTGTTGTCCCTTGTTCTTCCTTAAGAGTAAATAAGTCTGGAAGCGTTTTCAAATAATATGCTCTATCCGAGCCGAGAAAGATGCCTTTATTCATTTCACTAGGCTGTTCCTTACCAGAAATCTTCCATCGAATTCAATCGGGATTCCAACCCCGTCTTTTTCGGCATGGATATGTAAATGTGGTTCGGAGGTGTTTCCTGAATTGCCGACCAAGCCGATTTTCTGGCCCTTGTCAATCGGGTCTCCAGCTTTAACAGTGCTGCTTCCTTCTTTCATATGGGCGATCAGGACATTGACTCCTTCACAGGCTATGTTTACATAGTTGCCTTCCGGGTTCTCGGAATCTGCCTGCGGCGGAATTAAATCAGGCAAGTCATTGCGCGCTTCAATGATTTTACCCGTGCATGGGCTGTATAATGTCTCCCCGTATATGGCATACTGCTCCAGTTCTTTTGGATAAAGGCCTTTAGCCCGTGTGCCCAATCCGCTAAGTTCGACTATATCCAGTGCATATTGCTGGGGTAGAAATTCATTATGGTAATTGATTTGGACGGTATTGCCTCCCTGCCCGACATAATATGTCCCGCTTTTTAACGGAAATTCCAGTTCTACAGCTGTGCCGTCCGCCGTAAACCCTTTAAATATCCAGACACTGTATAGGCCAAAGACGAAAATAAGAAACACATTAACGCCCATCGTCCATTTTTGGGCGCTGTTGAATTTGATGCGTGCAGGCAAACTCCGACCCTTTTGCCATGATCGGAAGACAGCCGCAAGCAATAAAATCAGCCATATATAACGCCAGTAATAGCTGAACCAATCCCATGCGGACCCAAAAAACACCCATGTGATAAACACAATCGTCATTAGCGCCTCTGCTGCCCATTCTATCTTGCTATGAAAAGTTTTTCTCCATAACGAAATGATGAATGCGGCCGGCAGCGCAATTTGAAAAAGGATCATCTGTATGATTGCTATCGTCATATCATTCCCCCTATCCCTCATGAAAGATTTCAGCTGCAATACTATCTTTGTCTGATCGATGCTTCTCTAACTTTATCATACCTTCAACTGCTATATATTGGAATAAATGAATCATAAAAAAAGAACGGTTTCCCCATAAGGAATCCGTTCTTAACATATTACTATGCCCAGTCCGATATAACCGTGTACTGGCCAGCCTTCTGTATAATCATTCGCTGGTTATAAAGTGTTTATATTTAGGCCTCATTCTTTGAATAGTGGCGGCCTATCGGAACAACAAGAGGTGTATTCGATATTGGATCATCCATTACAATACAGTCCAAATCAAAAATCTCATTTACCAATGAATCCGTAATGACTTCTTTCGGAGAACCTTCAGAGACCAGCTGGCCGTTTTTCAATGCAAAAATATGATCCGCATACCGTGCTGACAGGTTGATATCATGTAAAACCATCACTATGGTCGTCCCATGCTTCCGATTTAAATCGGTCAACAAATCTAAAATTTCAATTTGGTACGTAATGTCTAAAAATGTGGTCGGCTCATCAAGAAACAAGATGTCCGTCTGTTGCGCCAAAGCCATCGCTATCCATACCCGCTGCCTCTGTCCACCGGACAACTCATCGATATCCAAATCCGTATATTCCGTTACATTCATGATTTTCATTGCTTCAGCAACAGCTTCGTAATCCTTTTTCGTCCAGCCGTTGAACAATGATTGATGTGGGTATCGGCCTTGCCCAATTAAATCCGCCACAGTGATCCCTTCCGGCACGATTGGTGATTGAGGCAATATCCCTAAAATCCGGGCCAATTTTTTAGGAGGGAATTTACTGATATCTTTCCCATCCAATGCAATACTGCCATTGGACGGCTTGATCAATTTCGCTAATGTTTTCAGCAATGTTGATTTCCCACATCCATTGGAGCCAATTATAACGCTGATTTTATTGCTGGGTATTTCTATATTGATATTCTGTAAGATCGTTTTATTGTCATAGCCTGAATGTAACCGCTCAGCCCTGAATGTATGCGCCAATTCCATTATTATAACTCTCCTTTTTGGTTCATCCGGATCAGCAGGTAGATGAGATACGGTGCACCGATCAGTCCCGTGATAACACCGACAGGGAATCTGTATTCAAATGCAAATTGGCCGATCAAGTCAGCGAACAAGACAAGATTCGCCCCGACTAATCCTGCGGGAATTATGTTGGACGCACCCATTCCAGCCAATCTGTTAGCGATTGGGCCCGCAAGAAAGGAAATGAATGCAATCGGCCCCGTAACAGAAGTGGCAATCGCGACCAATAAAACCGAACAAATGATCAAAATGATTCTTGCCCGATCTGTTGATACCCCCAAAGAAGCTGCAGTCTGCTCACCAAGCTCCAGGATATTCAGCTGCTTGCCGTAGATGACACCGATAGGGGTAAGCACTAAAACAGCAATCATCAATGGAGGAAGCTCAGCCAGCTGCGACCCATTCAAACTTCCACTTAACCAGCGAAGAGCGCCGGCAATATCTTGCTGGGCACTGATTAAAATCAAATAGGATATAACGGCATCCAGCATGGCTTGTATCGCAATCCCGATCAAGATTAACCGGCCTATTGAAAAGGACCTTCCTCTTGACAGGATATACATTAAAATGACAGCCGCTAATCCCCCTGCAACCGAAACGACCGATAGCACTGTATTGCTCGCATGCAGGACCGTGATACAAAATACCGCGGCAGCGCTTGAACCGGAAGTAATCCCGAGAACATTCGGATTTGCGAGCGGATTCCGCAACATCGTCTGGAATATGTAACCGGCAACCCCGAAGGCAAATCCCGCCAGGAGCCCGGCCAGCATCCTCGGAAAACGGATTGTATTGACGGCAAAAGTAACACCCTGTATTTGCTCGCCGAACAAAGACCGCAAAACGTCATGAACCGGATAGATTGTATTTCCGAGCATCAGCATCAAGAAACACAAAAAGAATGCCAGAACAGTAAGCAAGCCTGTTACCATTAACCAGCGCCGCCGCCTTTTCTTTATGCCTGTCACGATAAAATTAAATTCATTAGACTGAGTTTTCATAATGACCGCACTTTCGATTTCTTTGCTAAGAAAATAAGAATTGGAGCGCCAATGAACGCTGTCACAACACCCACTTCAAGTTCACCCGGGCTTCCGGCCAACCGTCCGGCCACATCTGAAATGGTCAAAATAATGGCTCCTGCCAAAGCAGACATCGGAATTACAAAACGTAAATCCGGCCCCAAAACAAGCCGCATCACATGGGTCGCCAGCAGCCCTATAAAACCAATCGGGCCCGCCAAAGCTGTTGCCGCCCCGCACAGCAGGACACCTCCGAGGGCACCTCCAAACCGGAAAAAACCTGGACGCACCCCCAAACCCGATGCCGCTTCATCCCCTAACGCAAGCGCATTTAATGCGGGGGCTGTAAGAATCGCAATAAGAAGCCCGGCCATCAAAAAGGGGAAAAGGATCAGAATGCTGTCCCATGTGCCTGAGCCCACACTGCCGATTCGCCAAAACCGGAACTGATCCATGGCATACGTACTTGGAATCATGATCGCAGTCACCAGGGATGACAGTGCAGCCGTAGTCGCCGCCCCTGCCAATACAAGTTTCACCGGTGTTGCTCCCCCCTGGCCCAATGAACCGATCCCAAACACAAAAACAGCCGTTAATCCGGCTCCGATCAAGGCAAGCCAAATGTAATGATCGGCAGCTGTTATATTAAAATACGCAATACCGAAAACGACAAACAAAGATGCCCCCGTATTCACCCCTAATATGCTTGGGTCCGCAAGAGGGTTGCGGGTGACCGCCTGCATAAGCGCACCTGCAACCCCAAGAGCAGCCCCGCACATCAGGGCGAATATTGTCCTTGAAACCCTCTTCCTTACGATGTTGGCACCATGGGAATCCCGTTCCGGATAAAACAATCCATCCATCAGTTCCTGCATGCTTATTACCCTCGCCCCGAACAGAAGGGACGCCGTAATGCTTACGGCAAGCAAGAGCAGTAACGCAACCAGCGTTTTTTTAAAATGTTCCGGTAAACGGAATTCCTTCTTATCACCGGAAACCGGCGCACTATTCATCGATTTTATCGATAGCCTCGCCGATCAATTCCAAATATTCATCAATCGTGTAGGCAATTGACAATGGATTCGGCGTACCTGCGGCGACCAATGGAGTGTCTGCCGTAATAAATGCAACCGAGCCTCTTTCTACTGCCGGAATTTTACCCAGCAACGGATCAGCCTGGATGGTTTTCAGCAATTCCGCATCACCGTAACCGACGATAATATCCGCATCGTACAAAGCCTCTGTATTTTCAGCGCTTAAGTTTAACGAATAACTATTCGGGTCTGCAATCTGTTCTGTAACGCTTTCCGGATATGACATGCCTAATTCCTTCAGGAAAGCCACGCGTGAATCAATCGGTGTATAAATATGGAGCTGCGATAAATCTTTCGCCGAGAAATTCACCCATACTACTTTTTTGCCGTCAATTTGCGGATATTCACTTGCTTTCTCTTCTATAAGATTTTCTGTATCTTCAATCAATTGTTCCCCTTCTTGTTCCATGCCCATGCCCTTAGCATTGTACTCGACCTGTTCGCGCCATGTCGTTGCCCACGGTGCTGTCGGATAGGCGACAACTGGAGCGATTTGGGTCAGCAAATCATAATCTTCCTGCGTAATCCCGGAATAAGCAGCCAGAATCACGTCCGGTTTGGCATCTGAAATGGCTTCGAAATCAAGCCCGTCTGTATCCTGAAAGACATTCGGGTCATCAACATCCAATTCATCCAGCTTTTCTTTTGTCCAAGGCAATAAGCCGCTATCATCCTGAACCCCGAAGTTTGCAGCGGAGAAGCCGACCGGCACTACCCCTAGAGCCAGCGCAACGTCATGGTTGGCCCACTGGACCGTCACCACCCTTTCAGGCTTTTCCTCGATAACCGTTTCCCCTAAAGCATGTTTGACGGTAACTGGATATGCCGCTTCCGTTTCTTCTTTTTTATCCGTATCTTTTTTGTCATTGCCTTCGTTAGCTGACTGGCCTGAACAGCCAATCAAGAAAATCGACACCATACAGGCCATCAGCAACGATGATAGAAATGCTTTTCTCCTCATTTCTCCTACCTCTTCCTCTAATAATAGATTTATTTATAGCATTTTTTACGCTTTTCAAGTGAGAAAGATTTTCATTATCACTATTGAATGATATACTTTGAATTAACAGCTGTCAATAACTGTTATTGCAGTAAAATTAGAGAATTCAAAATACAATAACCCTTGGTTAAAAGGTATTTTTATAGAGTCTGGGGAGATAAAAATGAGTGTATATGATGTAACAATCATCGGCGGCGGTCCTGCAGGATTATATAGTGCATTTTATAGCGGGTTAAGAGATCTAAAGACGAAAATACTAGAAGTTCAGCCAAGACTGGGAGGGAAAATCAATATCTTCTCCGAAAAGATGCTTTGGGATATCGGCGGCCAGCCGCCCATTCTAGCAGGTGAATTTGCCGAAAATCTAAAACAGCAGGCTGCCGTTTTCAATCCGACTGTTTGTTTAAACTCAAAGGTCCAGTTTATCCGAAAAGAGAACGATATTTTTGTTATCGAAACTGCAAACGGTGATGCCCATTTCACAAAGACTGTAATTATAGCAACCGGGGGAGGAATCTTTAACCCTGTCAAACTTGAAATCGAAGATGCCGAAAAATATGAGATGAAAAACCTGCATTATACCATCAAAGGGTTAAATCGCTTTAAAAACCACGAAATCCTGATTTCGGGTGGTGGTAACGGGGCAATCGACTGGGCCGTTGAATTGTTGCATATCGCGAAAAAAGTAACGGTCATCTATCGAAAAGAGGCATTGACAGCCCATGAAGCCCAAATCAAGAAACTGCAGGAGCACAATGTAGAAATCTTGCTGAATGCCGAAATCAATTCCCTCTTGCCCAATCAAGACAAGACATCGATCGGAACAGCTCTTATCAACCAAAACGGGATGATTCGTTCAATCGATCTGGATGATCTGATAATCAATCATGGCTACAACAGAGAAATTTCACTGAACTTTTCTTCAGGCATCGAACCTGAAAGAAAGGATGATTACTATTTAAAAAGCATAGGACAGTGTAAAACCACTGTTCCCGGAATCTTTGCGGCAGGGGATATCGTTGCCTATGATGACAAAGTGGGGTTAATCCTTGGAACTTTCCAGGATGCTGTCCTGGCTGTTAACAGTGCAAAATTATATATGGAGCCAGAAGCAAACAAGTACGGAATGGTTTCATCCCATAATGAAAAATTCACCCAAAGAAATCAAGAGATCCTGAAGGAAGTGATCCGAGGTTAATTAAAAAGGAAAGCAAAAAAGACTTGAAGCTGCTCTCCAAGTCTTTCATATTTCCGAGTTCTTTACGTCATTGTCGATTTCGTAAAGCCTGTATTGTTCGATGATTTCGATTAGCTGGCGGCCATAGATCCTTTCACCGCTTTCATTTTCCTTTGTGCTGTAGCCTGCTGCCTGCAATGCGATCGCCTGACCGGCATAGTCTTCGGCATCGAATAGCCCATGTTTCGCATAACGTGGATTATCCTTCAGGAATTGCCCATGGTCTTTAATGGATTCGTCGATTGAATCATAAGCCCTGAACTTTGCTGTAATCTCCATATCGTATAGTTCACTTGTCTTCAGGCTGGCCGTCTTTCCTCCCCAGCCATGATCCTTAATGCCGAACAGATTATTATAATTTGTTGACAGCTGGGAACGTCCCCAATTGGACTCAAGGATTGCCTGCGCAATCGTCACGGACGGCAGTATGCCATATTCGCGATAATTCTCAATGCCTGCTTTCTCAATGCTCGCAATGAACTGTGTCTGTCTGTCCTGGCCGTCCTTCACAAAGAAACGGCCCATACCCGCCAAATATTTTTCATAAGCTGCGAGAACCTGCTTTTGGCTGGCATTGAAATCAAGCATCAAAGCCACTTCATCCACTGTTCTTACGGATTGTTCTTCTTTAATGAACAAAACTGCAATTCGGCTGATTTGTTCATCCGTCAATGTATCTATATCATATTCGACTGCCGCAACAGCCGCTACCTGTTTCCAATCAACCTGTGCTTTTCCCCTGCTTACTTCTTCGGTGACTGCCTTTATCTCTTCCATCTTCTCTGCCGGCATTGACACCTGCAGAAATGGTTTAATGAATGTCCAGGCAATAAACAGGAAAAGCAGGACAACAATCCATTTCCCCAGTTTTTTCATGCGTTCTCCCCTTTAAATGAAAGATAGAGTATGATTCATCGTCCATACTCTATCTTTCATTCTAGTAAATTCAGTGCCTGGATGCCAAGGAAAAGGCTGGGAACGAATCAGAAACGGAATTGGCCATGCGGCATCAGCGATTTGCCTCTTCTTTCCGCACTTTGAATTCTTCCTGGATGGCAGCCAATAGATGCGGTTCTTCGGCCAGCCTATAGGCAGTCAATGCCAAGGCCTTTGCCCCTTTGATGAGGGCTGCGTCGCCTTGTTCCGACTTGGCCGCTTCACGGAAAGGGACCGTATGCGGAATCAAGTCATCCGCCCCGATTTTGATGTAAGGATGGATGGTCGGCACCACTTGGCTGATGTTCCCGGCATCCGTTGACCCGATGCCTCCTCCTCTTTTTGCGTCGACCGCTTCGCCTAAGCTTTCGATTGTTTCCTTAAACACCTGGTCGAAGGCTGTGTTCACAAGGAGATCATCGACTTGGTTCTGGAAGGCGATGATGTTCAGTTCCGCTCCTGTCGCCAGTGCCGCTCCTTCTGCGATTCCCTTGACCCGCTTTGTGATGCCATCAAGGCCTTTTCTTGTCGACGCCCGTATATAGAAGCGCGCCTTGGCGTACTCCGGAACGATATTCGGGGCATCCCCGCCATGTGTGATGATGCCATGGATCCGGACATCTTCCGGGACGTGCTGGCGAAGGGCATTGATGCCGTTAAACAATTGGATGACCGCATCAAGGGCGTTGATCCCTTCATGAGGGGCCGATGAGGCATGGGCCGGTTTGCCGGTATATTCAAAATCCAGCGGATCAACCGCCAAGGAAGATGATGTAAGGCTTGACCGGCCGGATGGATGGATCATCATCGCCGCATCGATTCCTTCCAGCAAGCCATGTTTGACGAAGCTTCCTTTCGCGCTACCATTCGGTCCCCCTTCTTCTGCAGGCGTCCCAAGCACTACTGCTTCCCCGCCCACTTCCTCGAGCACCTTGCTGAAGGATATGGCCGCCGCCACACTCATAGTGCCGATGATATTATGGCCACATGCATGGCCAAGGCCGGCCAATGCATCATATTCCGCCAAAAAGGCTATGGACGGGCCCGGCTTGGATGCTTTCTTACGGGCAAGGAAAGATGTTCCGTGGCCTGCCACCCCTTTCTCAACCGTAAAGCCTTCTTCTTCAAGCAAAGCCGTCAACAGCCCGGAGGCAAACACTTCTTCATTGCCGATTTCAGGATGTTCATGGATCGCATGGCTTGTTTTAATATATACCTCTTTTTTCGCTTCAATTTGCTGGACGATTTGTTCCTTTATTCCCGATTGCACTGAAATCATACTAGTTCCTCCTCTTTCCCTTCGTTTTTTACCAGCCGATATCGCTCAATGGAACGAATGTAGGAATAAGATTGCCGTCGTATTCCTTTTCGATGAATTCCTTCGTACCTTCTGATTGGTAAAGTTCAGCCACTTTCTTCAACGTTTCATTATCCTTGTCTTCTTCCCTTACGGCGATAATATTGATGTAATTGGATGCTGTTTCATCTTCGTGATAAATGGAACCTTTTGTCGGATTCAGTCCGGCATCGTTGGCGATGCCATTATTGATGACTGAAGCCGCAACATCCGGCAATACACGCGGCGTCTGCGCAGCCACGACCGGAACAATCTCCAGGTTTTTCGGATTCTCAGTGATGCTTTCAACAGAACCCAGTCCGTCGAAGCCTTCCTCCAATTTAATTAAGCCTGCTTCCTCCAATAACAGAAGGGCCCTGCCCTCATTGGATGTATCATTCGGAACCGCTATTTTCGCCCCATCCGGGATATCCTCTATGCTTTCATGTTTTTCCGAGAAAATGGCCATCGGCGCAATCACTGTTGTGGCAATCGGAACAAGATCCAGTTTGTGTTCCCTGATGAATTGGTCGAAATAAGCCACGGTCTGAAAGGCATTGACATCCAATTCCCCTTCTGCCAAAGCGGTGTTCGGCAGGACATAATCGCTGAACGTGACGATTTCAATCTCGATGCCTTCCTTTTCTGCTTCCTTCGCAACGTAATCCCAAATCCGTGTGTCCGTTCCGCTCACACCGAGCTTGATTTCCTTCTTTTCCTCCCCGGCGGATGTTTCTCCGTTGGAGCATGCCGAACCAAAAATTGCAAGTAAGCCTATAATTGCTGTTAACAGTATTTTTTTCATGATGAACCCTCCGTTATCTTCTTCTGATTTTTTTTGATGAAATATTCCCCAATGACTGAAGGCCTTGCACGAGCACCACAAGAATTGCGACCGTAATCAACATCGTTATTGTATCGAATCGTTGATATCCATACGTGATGGCAAGGTCGCCGATTCCTCCTCCTCCGACTGCCCCCGCCATTGCCGATGCTCCGACCAGCCCGATAGTGGCAATCGTGAAAGCAAGGACCAATGAACTTAATGCTTCAGGAATCAGGAATCGAAAAATGGTCTGTACCGGCGTCGCCCCCATCGCTTCAGCTGCCTCCAGTACACCCTTATCCACCTCAAGCAAGGAATTCTCAACAAGGCGGGCAATATAAGGGGCAGCGTAGAAAACAAGCGGTACAACAGCAGCTGCCGTTCCGATCGACGTATTGACGATCGCTCTGGTGATTGGGATGATTGCCACCATCAAGATGATGAAAGGGATGGAACGAAGAATATTGATGATTCCATTCAAAATAGTGAAGACCACCGTCTGCTCCAGCAGATGCCCCTTCCTTGTCACCACAAGCAGCACACCAAGTGGCAGTCCGATAATGGTGGAAAACAAAAGCGAGAAAGCGACCATCTGGATTGTTTCGATAAGCGCTTCAATAATCTGTTCTGAGTTAACCAGCATGCCTTGTCACTTCCTTTATTGTGATTTCCTTTTCGCGGATATAGGTTACCGTTTTCTGAATTTCCTCGTCCGTTCCCCTCAATTCCACAATCATATTTCCGAACGGTATCCCCTGCAGCTCCGTTATATTGCCGAACAGGACATTGACATCAAGCCCAAAACGTTTCGAAATATCGGATATGAGCGGCTGCCCGGTCGATTTTCCGATAAAATTGATTTTGTAGATCGGATAACCGCTTCTGTCCTCGGTCAGCTCATGGACACTTTCCGGTATATGGGCATGGATGACCGTACCGACAAAATTTCGGGCTGTCTCTGTCTTCGGTGATGAGAAGACTTCGAATACGGTGCCTTCTTCGATGACCCTTCCCTTTTCCATGACCGCCACCTTGTCACAGATTTCCCGGATGACCGCCATTTCATGGGTGATGATCAGAATGGTGATGCCATATTCCCTGTTGATC
>CAKQBC010000010.1 GCA_934215995.1 uncultured Bacillus sp.
CCCTTGAAAACCCCAGTGTTTATAAGGGGTTTTAAGTTTTTTCAATTACTCCCACTCGAAAATACTACGTAATCATAACATATTTGTTTAGACATTTTAGCTCTATTTGATTCAGATTACTCACATTGTCTATTATCGATTGGTTATAAAAACTTCTGTTATCAAATTGTTATCATTTACTGGCACAGAAATCAGCTTATGATCAATACATATTGCATTTATAATGAGTATACCAGAAGTTAAATAAACTGGAACTTATCGTTCTCTTAGTATTACTTCTATCTCATCACCAAAACTTTTATTAATCTGTTTTCTCACCTGCTTTGTAACTCCTATAATGTAACAGGGTGTTCCCATTTTTACCACCTGGCCACTATAAGGAACGCCATCAAAAGTGGCGTTAACCAGCAATCTTCCTTTTCCAAATATTTTTTTAATGTCGTACGGCACTTCTATATATGCTGCATCCATATTTCCATTTTGAAGAATAATTGCATTGAATTTAAGTTCCATATCAAGTCTCCATTTTTGTTTTTCTACAAATTCCGATTTATACCTGAACAATTCTAATTCTTTGCTCTGCAACTTTATAACTATTTTTTAATTTTCTCTCTTCAAGTCCTATCTCAGCAAGAATAATATTAGCGCATTCATTTTCGTTAAAAACACGCTCGTCAATATGTATTTCTGCAAATTGCTCATAAGTATACTTGATGAATTCATCAACATTCATCCCTAATTCATTATATAATCTCTCGAAGTTTCCGATAATCGCCGGAGGAAGAGTCACTTCTTTTTTACCTTCCGTTGTAAAAAGATTTGCCATCCTACTTTCAAATTTCACCTCACGAAACAATTCACTGTTTGATATAGGCTTGTCACCATTACCCAAGCCGCTTAAGTCGAAAGAAATAACTTCTGTCAATAGATTAAAAGCTGTCTTGTATTTCTTTTCCTCAACTAAAAAATCATACATATTCAGTCGGGTATTTCGATATAAACCAAAATCAAAGTTTTGAAAGTGTTCACTGGATTGTATATTTAATTCTCGCCAAAGAATATCTCTATATCCCAAATATGAAGGATTATCAGTATTTAACATGATATTCATTTCCCAAACGGACATATAGTGGTGCCGATGTAAATAAGCAATATATTCGTTTTGCTTTAATTCGTCTTCACCCAGTTCAGTTAATGCATAATACCGATCTGGCAGTATTTTTTCTAATTCATCTGTGCCATAGCGTTCGATAACTCTCTTTATCAAATCATCTTTCTTACCAGATGTTTTTTCTCCAATCTCAGAAAGCATTTTCTTTAAGTCATTAACCACCATTCTCTTTAACACACTACCTGCATCACCAAGACAAATAAATCCTCTCTTGAATAGCGAATCCAAGATCTCTTGTGGATTGAGAACAAAGTAATTCCACTTCCAAAAGTTTTGAAACGAATTACCACTTGTTTTATATGTACTCGCATAGTCTAACATCAGTATTTCATGTGGGTATAACCATTTTTTGACGGAAAAGCTTTACTTATTCTACTTTCAAGAGTTGGAATGCCCTCATTATCATATTCACTTGTTTTTATTGAGTCTTTCTCATCTTTCAGCTGTTGTGAAGTTGAAGAAGATAAATCAGAAGAGTCTTTTCTAAAAAAATCAAATAGTCCCATGCATAATCCTCCTAACACTATAACTCCAAACAAATTCCAATTTATCCCACTATTTTAAAAAATATTATAACAGAATACTTTATTGAATTATATCCCACATATCAAAATAAACCCGCAGAAGTGTATACTGTTCTTTTACGGACTTTTAATAGAAACTTAGTGATATCAGCTATCTTTGCACAAATTGTAATTGCTTTATTCATAAATCTCTATCATAGTTTTTCCTTCTTCTTTCATGATTACCTGATTCTTTTTCCACCTGTTTCACAGCAGCAATCGCATCTTTCACTTTATCGATACCGAAAATAATTATTACCGTGTGAAAATTTATTTCTATTCCTTTCATTCTTTCATTATCTTTTACAAGCTCACGATTTCGCCTTACTAAAACTTCGTTACGATCGATTTGATACTTATAATTCGATTACAATTCATAGTATTTTATTTTTTAACTCCAGATACTCGCGATTTATCGATTTAAGCACATCAAATAATTTTGTAAATATAGGTACTACTTTTTTCACGATATGTTTTTGCAGTTTCAAATGATCCTGCTTCTGGCAAAACCGTTAGCCTCATTGCCGATTGATCCAGGAAGTAATACTCCTCTATTTCATCTGGAAGCTTCTTTTTGAAGCGTTCCTTCTTTGCAAACTCATAAAGCCTCATGTACTTTCTCATAATTCGACTAATATAAACTAGTCGTTGTTTTGAACCTTTCCCATGAATCAGGATGTGCCGAGCGGACATGTCACTCCTCTTAATGTCACATAGCTCTGAGACCCCAACCCCTGTATCAAAGAGAAAAATCAAAATCAGCTTATCTCTAATGTTTGAGTATGTATCTCTCTCACATCATTAATGATTCGTGAGACCTCCTCGTCATTGAAGGTAACAATTACTTTGTCATCCTCCTTCAAGCTCTTGATTCTCCTCATAGGGTTATCGAACTCATCCATAAACTCTTCCTCAACTAGATAATTGATGAATACCTTCATGGTTGAAAGCGTGTTGCTTATTGTTCTGTTGCATTCTCTTCCAAAGTTCTGCCTCTCCTTAATAAACTTTTTCACATGGATTGGCTTAACTTCCTCCACCTCATACACCTCAATAGTTTCTATGAAATCCTTTAACATCTTCAGACGATACATGCAAACGTCAATATATCTCGGTTTCCTTCTCATAATCTCTTGATTCATTCTGAAGTCATCAATCATATCGATTATTTTAGACACAAAAAAGACCCCCTTTCCTACCCAAATTTCAGGCAAAAAAGAGAGTCTTTTTGAAAGTTCAATAGTTGCATCGATAAATATCGCCACGAAACCTTGATATAACAAGCTTCAGGAGGGGTTCAATCCTCAAAAAGTTGTCAGGTCACTCCCACTCAATCGTCGCAGGCGGCTTGGACGTGATGTCATACACAACGCGGTTGATGTGTGCTACTTCGTTTACGATGCGGACGGAGATTTTCTCCAGTACATCCCACGGGATACGTGCCCAGTCGGAAGTCATGCCATCGATTGATGTTACGGCACGGATGCCGATCGTGTAATCGTACGTACGTGCATCTCCCATAACGCCTACGCTGCGGATGTCAGGAAGAACCGTGAAGTATTGCCAGATGTCTCGATCCAATCCTGCTTTTTTAATTTCTTCACGCAGGATGTGGTCAGACTCACGGACGATCTCCAATTTTTCTTCTGTCACTTCGCCAAGAACACGGATTCCAAGGCCAGGGCCCGGAAACGGCTGTCGCCAAACGACCTCATCGGACATGCCCAGTTCCGTTCCAAGTGCACGGACTTCATCCTTGAACAATGTATTCAATGGCTCGATCAATTTGAATTCCATATCTTCAGGAAGTCCGCCCACGTTGTGATGGGACTTGATTGTTTGCGCTGTTGCTGTGCCGCTCTCGATAATGTCCGTGTAAAGCGTGCCTTGTGCCAGGAATTCGATTCCCTCAAGCTTCGCCGCTTCATCGTCGAATACGTAGATGAATTCATTGCCGATGATTTTGCGTTTTTTCTCTGGGTCCGATACGCCTTTCAGTTTGTTCATGAAACGCTCATGGGCATCCACTTTGATGACATTCATGTTGAACTGCTCTGTGAAAGTCTTCATGACTTGGTCCGCTTCGCCTTTACGGAGCAATCCATGGTCAACGAAGATACATGTCAGCTGATCGCCTATCGCCTTATGGATCAGTACTGCAACAACAGAAGAATCAACGCCGCCGCTAAGTGCGCATAGAACCTTCTTGTCGCCGACAGCCTGGCGGATTTTTTCCGTTTCTATTTCGATGAAGTTCTCCATAGACCATTCGCCTGCACATCCGCACACGTTGTAGACAAAGTTCTTTAGAAGATCGTTCCCGTATTGGGAATGCTGCACTTCCGGATGGAATTGCACCGCATACAGATTAGCCGCTTTGTTGCTCATCCCGGCAATCGGGCAATGCGTGCCGCTTGTTGAATCCACCTCAAAGCCTTCAGGTGTCTCCACAACAAGATCCCCGTGGCTCATCCAAACGATTTGCTCTGCAGGTGTGTCGCTGTATAGTGCTGAATCATTCGCTACATTTAATGTAGCTTTTCCGTATTCGCGCTGGCTTGCTTTTTCAACTTTCCCGCCGAAATGCACAGTCATCAGCTGCATGCCGTAGCAAATTCCAAGTACAGGGATTCCCATATCGAAAATGCCTTCGTCGCAACGGAATGATTTCTCATCATAGACGCTGTTCGGTCCGCCTGAAAGGATGATTCCTTTCGGGTTCATCTTCTTGATTTCATCAACTGAAAGCGTGTGCGGGTGAAGTTCGGAATAAACCCCAAGCTCCCTGATCCGTCTAGTGATTAATTGATTGTATTGGCTGCCGAAATCAAGAACAACAACCAATTCCTGATTCTGCAATTCTGTTTTTCCTGGCACGTCCGTCACCTCTAGTAAATTTATCAAATCTGTATTGCCTGTATGCAATCGTCTGTATATCATACGGCAAAAACTAGCCCTATATACAGAAAGAACTAGAATCCGCCGCTATTTTATGCCTAACGGCAGGGGTCTAGTTCTACTTCCATCGCTAATGAAAAAACATAACTTCATAGTCGGGCCATTTACGGTGGTCCGGTAGAGACTTTCGATCCATATTATCGAAGATATACGAAGGAAATAAGCATATTATTTTTTTAAACTATGCCCTATTGTACCAACTGATTAAAATTTAGGTCAAGTGATAGTTTTTCTCATCATTTTTTCCCACAGCGGTTTGCTCTTTTCCCAGTACGCTGATGCGTCTTCCTGATTATAAAGAATGCGTTCGTATTCACGGGTCAGCTTGCTCATGTCGCTTGTCCGGAAATATTCATCGATATATCTGGAATAATCGCGCAAGGTTTGGTCGGATTTCCGCTTGATTCCATATCTGGCCATCTGTTTGAGCAGCACTTCATAGGCTTTCTCCATTCGGCCGGGATCGTTCCCGCTCCTGAAATACAAAAGCCATAAACGCGGGAGCCATTTTCCTCTTGCCGCATAAGACAGGGCTGCAGCCAGGATAAGCAGCGTCGCTATGAGAACAATCGTCCATTTATGCTCCTCTATTGTTTTTTGGGCAGACTCGGCAAGGCTGTCTTCCTTACCGGCGCTTTGTTCAGGCTGCAGGGGATCAGGCTTCTCAGGTTGGTTCTCAGGCAGTTCATTCTGTTCTTCTTCCGCCTCCTCAGGCTGCTCCTGACCGCTTTCGGCGGTATTGTATTCGAAGCGGTTATTGTTCGTGAAGCCTTTCGTCGGCTCATAAGGAACCCAACCGGTTCCGGGAAAATACACTTCCACCCATGAATGGGCATTGTTGTTGGTTACCTCATATATATTTTTCCCGTCTTCCCTTCCTGTGAATGTTCCGTGCGTATAGCCCTTAACCCACCGGGCCGGGATTCCGAGTGAACGGACCATCACCACCATACTTGTGGAATAATGGTCGCAGTAGCCGATTTTCGTCTCAAAAAGGAATTGGTCGACAAAATCCTGATAGTCACGGGGATAAGGGATATCTGTACGCTCATACGCAAATTGGGGGCTATCGAAATAATCTTCGATTGCCTTCACCTTGTCATACCAGTTATCTTTGTTTTCAGTCAATGTGGATGCAAGCTCTCGTACCCTGCCGGGAAGATTTTCAGGCAGCTGCAGATAACGGTTATCCACTATTTCCGCTTGATGGTTTTTGACGGTTTTCAGTTCATCTATATTATAGATCGGCACTTTATATTGATAGGAAAAGCCGGTCCGCCCATCACTTTCAATTTTCCCTGTTGTACTATCATAAACGAAGGCGGTATCGGGTTCCTTCCCGGTTACAAGCCCTTCCGCACCGGGTGTCGGATAAGGGACATAATCGGATGGGCTTTCAAAGTCCAGGCTTCCCTCCTGAAGGACTGTTGTGTTAATCGACGAAGATAAATTCATTTCTTGTATACTAAGTTGGCGGCTTGCCCCCACCTCATTTTCTCCGGAATCAAGCCAGCCTTTTCCCGTGTATATATCTTTTGATTCGATCTTCCAGTAATGCCTCGTCTGTGCCTTCGTCGTCATCACAAGCGTATCATCCTCGGTAAACCCGCCTCCAAGACTTGTGTCATCCTCATCATATCCTACTCTGCCGGTCCCTCCGGATCCGCTTCCCGAAAACTTCTCCGATGTGCTGACGATGAATGGAACCGGATCGGACCACTGTGCAGCATATTTCGGGGAAAAGTAACCGATCATCCCGCTGATCAAAAGGAATACAAGAAACGGAACCAGCCATTTCATATATTGCCGGGGCTTGATGACCAGCCGTTCAAATTGAAGCAGTCTTTCCATGCTCAAAATCCCGAGAAGAAGGAACCCGATGACAAATAACCGGATGATTGCAAAGTCTGCACTATACGGCGTAAACGTATCCAGAACCGCCAAAAAGATGATAGTCATGAAGAAAAACAGAAAAATCCTTTTTCTGACCATCAGCCAGTAATGTAGCAGGTACGTAACCATCCATAAAAGGGAAAACAGCAGGATTGTCCTGAAGGCATTCGTGATATCCATCCACTCTCCCCCGGCTATGGCATAAAAGCTCAAGACGGTTTCGGACAAAGCTTCAAAGAGCCATTCGGCATCGGTAAGCGGTACATCCGGATAGTAAACGCGGCGGATGGCCCAGAGGATATAGACGGGCAGGACCAGCCATCTCCACCAGCCCTTTGGCGACAAGGCATACATCAGTAAAGAAACTGCAATGAAAACAACAAAAATGCTGATGCTCCCTACATTCGCCAGTTCCGATAATGGCCGAAGCCATTCCCATAGGAGCAGCCATCCTAAAGCATAAAGCAGCAAGACGGGAATCTTAGCCCCATTCATGCTTCTCATTATCCCACCCCCTTTTCTGCCGAAGAATGCCATGTATCTGGCTTTAAAAACCTGCATTTGATGCCATTCCGGAAAGCCATGCCCTGCAGCGCCTCAGGCACGCGGCCCGTGCTTTCCTGCATCACAAAGATCTGTGACGGGCTATTGCCCTTTAAGGAAGAGATTGACTCGATCAATTCTTTCGTAAGCATCGAGGTAAGGACGATGATGCCCGTATTGGAGAAAAAGGAATGGTTGATGCGGAGGAGATGAACATCCATTGTCTCCATTTCCGTATCCTCCGCGATCGCCAGCCGGTAAAAGATGCTTTCTCTCTGGGCCTTCCCCCGGCCGAACGGCACTGTCGTGCCGTTCGTGCCCGCATAGGCGACACCTGTTCCTTTCTTCAGCAGGCTATGCGTCAACGATGCAGCAAAGGTCACAAGCTCCTCGAACTCCGCTGAAGGTGTCTGGTCAAGGATGATGACCGCGTCCCGCCCTTTTCTTTCTTCAAACTCCTTCGTCATGAATTCATTTCTCTTAGCAGTCGCTTTCCAATGGATCCACGATATCCGGTCCCCGGGCATATAGTTACGGACACCCGTCACAATCGTATGCTCACTTTGGTTCTGGACGGGGGACGCATGATTCCCATGTTCATATACCGCTTCCGCCTCCGAAAAATTAATGCTTTCATACCCAGGATAGATCAAAACCTTATCCCGGCATTCAATCACAGCTTTCCGTTTATAGAACCCAAGCATATCCCCTGTGCTGATTCTGATATTATTGAAACGGTGCTCTCCCCTTTTTGCCTTGGAAATCGTGTATATGTACGAAAACTCTTTCCTGAACATAGGAAACATGACCGTTTTATGCGAGCCATGCACCTTAGGCTTAAGCTTTCCCGGAATGCCGTCTTCCACAATCAGGTACATGATCGGGAAAGGCCAGCGCATGCTGATACTGATTTTTACATGGATGTCATCCCCTGCCTTGTAGGAATCCCTGTGGAACAACCGTTCAGCATGGATGCTGCCCATTGGGTAAAACCTCAGAATCAGCATATACAATAGAAAAGGCAGAAAACTGAAGAACAGAAACCAGCTTACGAACCCTCCCTGAAACATCGCATAAACAAAAGACAGCAATAGCAGAAAAACAAGGCCAAGTGCCTTCAGGTATCCCGATGCCGCTATTCTTCGGATCATCTTCATTTCTTCACGAGCCTCTGCACCGGCACAGGCACTTTCTCAAGAAGGGAACTTACCAGCTCTTCAGTTTCCACTCCCCCATATCTCGCCTCCGGCTTCAGAATGATCCTGTGCGAAAAAACATACGGCGCAAGATACTGAATATCGTCAGGAATCACATATTCCCTTCCCTGGATAAGGGCATATGCCTGCCCTGCCCTCATGAGCGCGATTGATCCCCGCGGGCTTGCCCCTAGATAAACACGGGCATCTTCCCTTGTCTTCCCTGCGATGTTCACAATGTATTGTTTGATGGAATGATCGACATAGATTGCCTTGGCCTCGCTTTGCAGGTCCCTTACATCCTGAATGGAAATGACCGGTTCCAGCCGGTCGATCGGATGGCTGGCCTGTACATTGTCCAGAATATCGATTTCCTCCTGCGGATGAGGATACCCCATCCTCATTTTCAGCAGAAACCGGTCCAATTGGGCTTCAGGCAGCGGATATGTTCCTTCATACTCAATCGGGTTCTGTGTCGCCATTACAAAGAAAGGCTGTTCCAGTTTTCTTGTTATGCCGTCCACAGTTATGCTCGCCTCTTCCATGCCTTCCAGCAATGCTGCCTGTGTTTTGGTCGATGTACGGTTTATTTCGTCGGCAAGCACAATATTACCCATGATCGGACCTGGCCTGAATATGAATTCCTGTGTACGGGGATCAAAGATGGATGTGCCCGTTACATCGGAAGGCAACAGATCCGGGGTGAATTGTATTCTGCTGAAACTTGCGCTGATTGATGTAGCCAAAGCCCGCACCATCATCGTCTTCCCTACGCCGGGAACATCTTCAAGCAACACATGCCCCTCGGCAAGCAAGGCAACCAGGCTCAGTTCAGCGATATCCCTTTTGCCGATGATGACACTCTCTATATTTCGAACAACTTTTTCAATTATCTGATTTATGTTTTCGTACGTCATTTGCAACCTCCCCTATGCATGCAATCCTATTAATTACTATAATACCATTTTTTGAAACAGTAGCTATTAAAACCCCCGAAATCTTCTTCCTTAAAGTCCGATGGGATTATATTCCTCTGAAAAAGGCTAGACTGTAACGTATATCTGGCAGAAGGATCATTGCCGCATGGTAAATAGGATGCTGTTTCTGCCTGAAGCGGCCGTATTTCCTGATGCCATACTAGTTTCACTTTCCCCAGGCAAGGGTAGTGAATTTTATCCTGCATTAACTGGGTGGAAGACCTCCACTTCAAGAATTCAGAATGGATATAAGGCTTGTAAGCGAGGGATGGAAAAAATGGCCGCGGTTGTCATTTCACTTCACTCCCTCTTGTTGGCCGAAACTGTCTTTATCCATTGATCAGCGGGAAAAGTTGCATGTTCCTGTTGAAGATACACTTATCTATAAAGGAGTTGCTGCAAGCCATGAAGCCTTTAGGGAAAATCCCTCAGGATAAAACAATCGATAATAGTTTGGCTCTCCTGATGGAAGGATACAATTTCATTCCATCGAGATGCCGGAAATATAGCTCGGATATATTCATGACCCGCCTGCTCGGCGAAAAAGTCGTGTGCATAAGCGGCGAGGAAGCAGCCAGGATTTTTTATGATGAAGACAAATTCCTGCGGAAGGGCGTCGCCCCAAAAAGAATCCAAAAGACACTATTCGGCGAGAATGCGATCCAGACGATGGATGGCGAACCCCATAAATACAGAAAGCTGCTTTTCATGTCAATGATGACACCGTCACATATGAAGGAACTGTCCGCCATCGCGGCACAGGAGTGGGAAAATGCCTTGCTGAAATGGGAGCGGGACGGAAAAGCCGTCCTTTTTGACGCTTCCAAGGAAGTCCTTTGCAAAATCGCATGCAGATGGGCCGGCATTCCGCTGAAAGAACAGGATGCAAAAGTGCGCGGAGAGGATATGGCTGCGATGGTCGATGCATTCGGGGCAGTCGGGCCGCGGCATTGGAAAGGAAGAAAAGCGAGAAAAAGGAGTGAAGAGTGGATACAGGACATGATTGACCTGATCCGCAACCAGAAGCTGAGTGTTCAGCGGGATACCGCCGCATACATGGTAGCCTGGCACAAGGAGGCCGACGGCAAATTATTGGACAAAAGGATGGCTGCCATAGAGCTATTGAACGTACTTCGCCCTGTAGTTGCCATTTCCACTTACATCGCCTATGGCGCGCTTGCCCTTCATGAATATCCTGAAAGCCGGAAAAACCTCCAATCAGGAAAAGAGACAGACTTGCTGAACTTCGTACAGGAAGTACGCCGCTATTATCCCTTCGGCCCTTTTTTGGGGGCACGGGTCAAAATAGACTTCACCTGGAACCGAAACCAGTTCCAAAAGGGCGAACTGGTGCTTCTCGATGTATATGGCACCAACCGCGATCCTCGATTGTGGGAAAACCCCGACGAATTCCTTCCTGAGCGTTTCCGTGAATGGGATGGAAGTCTGTTCAGCCTGATTCCCCAAGGGGGAGGAAATGCATATAGCGGACACCGTTGTCCCGGAGAGACAGCGACAATCGAGATCATGAAAGTCAGCTTCGATTATTTGGCGAATAAAGTGGACTATGCCGTTCCTGACCAAAGCTTGGATTATAGCCTGGCACGTATTCCGACTTATCCAAAAAGCGGATTCATCATGGAAAAGATCCGGCGCAAATAACTTTGGGACAAGACAGCCAGACCGCTTCCTAGAAGACGGTCTCAGTGTGTAGACAAATATAATTTTGAGCATTTTCTATGAAATTGCACTTCAGACTGATTGAAAACACTTGTCAGTCAAGGCGCGCCAGACCGGCGAAGACGCGAATAGAACAATTAAGGAACGTAAGCTAAATACGTCGCGTCCTGCGACAACGCTTACGTGATAAACGTCCTGTTCACCTCATGAGCGGACGAGCCGGGCAAGCAACGAAGAATGCGAGCGTTTGTCAACAGTCTGAGACCGCTTCCTAGAAGACGGTCTTTTTTACATTCCGGATCATCGGGGCTTCGCATCCGCAGAAACAGGGAAGGATTACCCGCACATGAAAAGTTGACTGATGAGCGGGACCGCTAAATAATAGAGTTATAGAGCATGCACAGACTATGAAACCTGAGAAGGGATGACAGCCATGAGACTAGCCATTATAGGGCTTGGGGATATAGCCAAGAAAGCATATTTGCCCGTCCTCGCTGAAAAAGAAGGGATTGAATTGATCCTTTGCACGAGAAATGAAGATACGTTAAAGCAAATAGCATCCAAATACAGAATTAAGGAAAGCGTACAGACAGTCGATGAGCTGATGGAAAAGAATATTGATGCCGCCATTGTCAGCACAGCTACCGAAGGACATTACGAAACTGCAAGGAAGCTGCTGCTCCACGGCATCCATACGTATATCGATAAACCCATTTCAATGAACCTGGATGAAACGGAAGAAATTGTCCGGCTGGCAAAAGAGAAAAATGCCATTTCGATGGTCGGATTCAACAGAAGATTCATCCCCATGGTGAAGGATTTGAAAATCCATGGGAAGCCCAATATGGTCATTATGCAGAAGAATCGCTTCGCATCCCCCGATTTTACAAGAAGGTTCGTAGTCGAGGACTTCATCCATGTAGTTGATACGCTCCGCTTCCTGCTAGGTACCAAGGTGAAGGACATCAGGGTGGAATACGTGAAAAATGGACAGAAGCTCGACCATCTTGTACTGATGCTTCTTGGTGAAAACAGCACTGCAATAGGAATCATGAACCGAAATGGCGGCGTCACCGAAGAAACAATCGAATACTCAACAGGCAATGATAAATATGTAGTGACCGGTTTCGTTGAAACAACCCGCTACCATAACAAAGATGTCAGCTTCACCAAATTCGGGGATTGGGAGCCAACCTTATTTAAACGGGGATTCTACCAAATGACGGATCATTTCATTGATTGTGTGCGCAACAACAATACACCGGATCCTTCCCTGGAAGATTCCCTCGAAACCCACCGAATCTGTGAAAAAATCGTAAAAATTATCGATCCGGAAGCATAGAGCTCTCCCCCGGATAAATAACCCTGCCTTCAAAGATGAAAGCAGGGTTTATTATTTATATCAGTCCGTGTTGAAGGCAGGCACTTTCCATATCAGCCTCAATCACCAAAGAACAGGTACCTGTTCTTTCCGTTTCTTTTCGCCCCATACATGGCCACATCTGCCTTCTTCATGATGGAACGCCTCGTTTTGTCGTACCGGTCGGCTATGGCGATTCCCATACTTGCCGTGACATGGAGTTCCTGGCCATGGATATGCCATGGTTCAGCCAGGGATTCCCGGATGGCTTCAGCAACTTTTTCCGCCTCTTCCCTCGTTTCTGTCTCCGGAAGCAAAAGGATGAACTCATCGCCGCCGAGCCTTGCGGCCATATCATTGGCACGTATACCCTTGCAGATTCTTTCGCCGAATTCCTGAATGACCCGATCCCCGACATCATGCCCGAGCTGGTCATTGATTGATTTGAAGTAATCGATATCCATCATGATTACTGCAAATAATGCCCCATTTTCCTGCATGTCCCGGATGACCTTCTCAAATTTTTTATTCAACAGCCTGCGATTGGGCAATCGCGTCAGCGGATCATAATTCGCGAAGTAGGTGAGTTGGTCCTCATACTCTTTTTTCAGTGTGATATCCCTTGTGAGCACCACCAGATGCTTCAGATGCTGGTCCAAGTCAAATACAGGCGTTCCTATGGATTCAAACCATTTCAGCTTTTTCGCCTGGTTGTATTGCCTGAATTGCACATTAAAGGATTGTCCATCATTGATTGACCGGTTGATCCAATCTTCCAGAATGGGCGTATCATCCGGATAAACATTATGGAGGAACGGCTTTCCTATGAATTCCTCCCGATCGAATCCCAGTATCTTTTTGTAAGAAGGAGATGTATAAATGATCATCCCCTTTTCATCAAGCAAGGTAATTAAATCATGGGCATTTTCTGTAATAATGCGCAGGTTCGCATGGCTTTCCTGCAGCTGTTCCTCTTTTTCACGGGCCTCGTTCTGGGCATGTTTTTCAGCAGTGATATCCTTGACAATTGCAATGATCTCCGTGCATGTCCCCCTCTCATCGTATAGCGGATTAAGTGTCGTCTCTGAATACGCTTCAATCCCTCTGGCGTCGGTATAGCGATCCTGATACGTGACACTCCGCCTGCCTGCCAGGACTTTTTTATATTGCCCGATCAGAAAAGCGGCCATTTCTCCAGGATATACATCCATAATGCAGCGTCCCAGCGCATTTTTCGTCAGGCCCGTCCCCGCTATGGCTGCTTTGTTCATGAACGCATAATGAAATTCATCACCGTTTTCCACTTTTATGACAAAGATCATATCATGTATGCCTTCCATTAATATTCTCTCATAATCTATGTCCACGGTTGATGCACACCTCTCCCTCATATAACAATAAGCCTAAACCTGCTTGCATGACTTTCGCCTTCTTTGCTAAGAGCCAGGGCTATTTTTCTCTATTCTATATTTCGGCTTTTTAGCCCGTACCTTCATTCAATCTTATAAAAAACCATTCCCGTTCCGAAAAGCACGATAAACCTTTCACGGTGTATTCCTATATTATGGTCCCTTTTTTATAAATCACAATGGGGCGAATGTCACCCTCCCCTTCCCATAAATAAAAGGCCTTCCCCGGTTGCAATCCAACCGAAAGAAGGCCTTTCTTCATTTATCTATGTTGACAACTATCCCTAGTTTGCAGATACATCTTCACCCTTTTCCAGCTTGTGGATGGACTCTTTGCTAACATCCACTCGTTTCAGGAAAAAGGCAAGGATGATGGCGACCACATTGATGCCCACTGCCACCAGGAATGAATATTGGATCCCTGCCAACAGCGCCTGTTGGCCGAGTGCGGCTGTTGACCGCTCCGTCATTGCAGCTGGATCGGCAGCAGCCATTAAGCTTTCTGCCTCTTGTTTCGTCACATGATTCATGATTGTAATCATAACCGCCGTTCCGATTGATCCCGAGATTTGCTGCGCTGTATTATTCCATGCCGTTCCATGCGGGTTAAGGCGCGTCGGCAATTGGTTCAGCCCGTTCGTCATGATCGGCATCATCACCATAGACATACCGAACATCCGAAGTGTATAGATCATCACGATATACATATACGTTGAATCCAGCTGCAGCTCAGACAATAAATACGTGGATATCGCCGTAATGATCAATCCCGCCAAAGCCAATGCCCGCGGCCCGAATCTGTCGAACAGCCTGCCAGTGATCGGGGACATGATTCCCATGATGATGGCACCGGGAAGCATGAGCAATCCGGAATCGAGCGGCGAGATCCCCCGTACGTTCTGGACATAGGCCGGCGTCAGGATCATCCCTGAAAACATGGCAACAGCATTCACGACAGCGATGATGAAAGCCAGGGAAAACATCGGGAACTTGAATACCTGCAGATCGAGCAGCGGCTGTTCCAGCTTCCACTGCCTCATAATAAAGGCAACCAATCCGATGGCACCTGCGATGATTGTCGATAAGACGAGCGGATCGGTCCATCCGTCTGTGCTCCCCGAGCTGATCCCGTATAGTAAGCCGCCGAAACCGACTGTCGATAAGACAACAGATAAATAATCGATGGAAGCATTCTTATCGGTGTCCATAACGTTCTTAAGCTTCCAAACGGAAAGCAAAAGGGAAAGGATCGCGAGCGGAAGGATCATTTCAAAAAGAACCCGCCAATCATAATATTCAACTATGTAGCCTGACAAAGTCGGGCCGATTGCAGGTGCGGTGATCATGACGAGCCCGAATACCCCCATGGCTGCACCGCGTTTTTCACGCGGGAAAGCCACAAGCATGACATTCATCAAAAGCGGCCCCATGACAGAAGAACCTGCCGCCTGCACCATCCGGCCGGCAAGCAGAATGCCAAAGTTCGGGGCAATTGCAGCCAGCGCCGTACCTAATGTGAAAATGGCCATTGAGGCGATGTACAGGCTCCTGTTTGAAAAGCGGGTGATCAGAAATGCCGAAGCCGGAATTAACACACCGCTCACGAGCATATATCCCGTCGCAAGCCATTGGACAGTAGAATAATTTTCTATATTCAAATCAACCATGATTGATGGGAGAGCCACATTCATCAGTGAGTTATTCAAAAATGAAACGAATGCACCGACAAACAAGATGGCAATCATCAAATATGGTGGTTTTTTATTTATGGATTCCATTTATTATATTTTCCCCTTCATCGTTTTAAAATTTATTTCTCTACTCGAATGATTTTAAACCTTTAGTCTAATTAATACAATGTTTTTGAACTAAAAGTTTAAAAAGCTTGAGTTTTCATTCTATTGACCATATACTAAAACACAATTGAGAAGCTATGGAGGAAACACAATCTATGAATAACCGGAAGAGACGCGTGGCGGATGTGGCATTGAAGCTGTTTGTCGAAAAGGGCATCCAACAGACTTCCATTCAGGAAATCATCGAACAAGCTAATATATCGAAAGGCACTTTTTATAACTATTTTTCATCCAAAAATGACTGTATATCAAAGATTCTGGAAGACCTTCGCTATGATGCCAGCCAGAAAAGAAAGGAAATGCAGGTAGACCGGGATGAAAAAGATAGAAAGGTCCTCATCGAACAAATAACCATTTTAATCCAATTGAATGAAGAGCGCAATTTACATGCCTTGTTCGAGGCCATCCTTAATTCAAACGAAACAGACCTGAAGAAATTGGTGCTGCACCATCGCATCCATGAAATGGAGTGGCTTGCCGAACGATTGGTGGAAGTTTTCGGAACACATATAGAAGATTATGCATTTGAAGCGACCCTTCTATTCTATGGGATGATGCAAAATATCATGTTCACGATCCGCATCACAAACATGCCTCATTCCCTGCATCAGGTTGTCGACGTACTCCTGTATTATATAGAAATCATCCTGCCAAAAATGATTGAAAGCGATTGTGCGTTAATTGACCTTTCCCACATCGACCTATTATCCAAAAACGTTGACCGACACAGGGTGACCTTGGATGAATTGCTCGAAACCGCTTCCTATCTCGAGAAAGAAGCAGACTTCACTCAGGAACAGGAAGATTTATTTGGTGCGATTGTTTCTGAGCTTAAGCGAAAACGGATCAGAAAAAGCGTCATCCAGCCTTTGCTCAAGCCCTTCAACCGCGAATTCGTCCAAACCTCGCTTAAAAGCCAGGCAGAGACCTTTACGAATATGGTTTGGTATTATTTAAAAGGGATATGACAAGCTGATAGGAAGAGCCCGCAATATGGATTATTGCGGGTTTTTCATTCCTTTTCCTTGTCTCTGCCTGTATTCCCCTTTTATTCTTTCAAAAAAGGGATATCGATTCTTCCATTTAGGGTAATAGGGTAAAAACCTTAAAAGGAGGCGTTTTTATGATTTTTGCATATGCCCGCACAGCGGATAATGACCAATATGAAATGTCGAACCATCTGGACTCCCTGCAGGAACACGGCTACGACAAACTGATTCAGGATAAAGGGGCTGGAGAAGACCTGGAACGGGATGGCATACGTGAACTGCTTTCATCGGCGGCAAAAGGGGACCTTGTCATTGTCGACACAGCCGACCAGATCAGCAGTAATCTGAAGGACATCCAAAAACTGACCGGAGAACTGGAAAACAAAGGAGTAACCTTAAAAATACTAAATGGTGATCCAGATCAGGTCGTTGAATAGAAAGATTTGAATGCCAGCCGGTTATAGGCTGGTATTTTCATGCCGACTGCTACGGGAAAAATCTTTGTTTCCATAATCAAATCAGTCCTATAGTACATTTTTCTTTCTTTCAGGACAATCAGCCTGTCTAAATATGAAAATGCACATACGATACAATAGATTAGCCACAGGAGGTGATTTGTATGTCAAGTTCTAGTTCAGGATCATCCCGCCGTCGCCGTTGCCGCCGTCGTTGCTGCAGAAGATTCCGCAGATGCCGCCGTCGGTGCCGCAGAAGAGACTAAGGGAATGATTTCCTTCTGACATTGGCTGCCCTATGCCTGACTCTCAAGATGGTACTTTCTATTTCATAGAGGTCTTACCCCATTCCTTTCATTAGAAAAAGGACAGCCCTTTGAATCGTAATTCTCGGGGCTGTCCTTTATTATGCTGTTAATCCAATTCAATTGTTTCATTCATGTTCGCAGGATCTTTTTTATCTTTTCCTGCAAGCTTACTGAAAAGATTCACGACATTTTTGGTGAGGCTGCCGCTGTCCCAGTATTCAGCCGCTTCCGCATGCACTTTAATCAAAATGACATTAGGATCGTCGTAGCTTGTTCCCATCAGCTTTTCGTAGGCTGCATTCCAAAGCTCCTTCTTCTTTCCGATGTCTTCCACAGCTTCGGCTTTTCCTCGAATGGATACATAGGACTTATCCGCATAGGCGACATTCACATCGGCATTATGGACAATTTCATCATATTTATCTGTATCTTTTTTCGTGAAAAACCATAAATCGCCGTCGAATTCAACTTCCTGTGTTTTCATCGGGCGGGAGACCAACCCTTCCGGTGCTTGTGAAGTAAGCATGGCTGTATCGATGCCCTTGATCAGTTCCCGCAGTTTGTTCAATTCTTCCTCGTTATACTTTTCCATCTAATCACTCCTTCATATAGGTATACAATACCCATTGTCATGAAGGATTAATCTTGGCTTCACTCTCAGGAAGAGCTGATTCCCGATTCTAAGGAATGCTGCACCTGCCGAAATCTCCTGTATTTTATCGGCCAGTTACACCTCACTCATAAAATGACGGCGGCAAACTTCAGCTAAAGGGAACTAGGCAAGTTTGAATTGGCTCATGAATAATCGGTGGTAAAATCCTTTTTTGTCCAACAATTCCTGGTGGGTCCCTTCCTCAATGATTTCCCCGTGTTCGATGACATAGATCCGGTCTGCCTGTTCGATCGTCTTTAAGCGGTGGGCAATGACAAACGTGGTGCGATTGCGGGTCAGGTTATGCAGCCCTCTTTGAATCGCGACCTCCGTTCGGGTGTCGATGCTTGATGTCGCTTCGTCCAAAATCAGGATGCCGGAATCCGCCAGTATCGCACGGGCGATGGCGATCAGCTGGCGCTGGCCCTGGCTCAGGTTCGTGCCTCCCGAACGTATGGCTGTTTCATATTGGCCTGGCATATGCTTAATGAACTGGTGGGCGGACGCCACTTTTGCCGCCTGGATCACTTCATCATCGGTTGCATCCAGCCTGCCATAGCGGATGTTTTCCATGATCGTACCCGAAAACAGATACGTCTCCTGGAGAACGACCCCTATATGCTTCCGCAAATCATCTACCCGGTACTTGCCTATATCAAGGCCATCGAGCGTTATAGACCCGCTGTCTATATCATAAAAACGGGACAACAGGTTGATGATCGTTGTTTTTCCCGAACCAGTCGGGCCTACGAGAGCCACTGTTTCACCAGGATTAGCCTTCAGGGTTATCCCCTTGAGCGTTTCCTTCCCTGGCACATAGCTGAAATGCACATCCTTGAAGACTACCTCCCCTTTTATGCTGTTCTTCGCTGCCGCCTCCGGGTGATCCTGAATATCAGGCACCTCATCCATGATTTCATATACCCTTTCGGCCCCGGCGATTGCTGCCTGGATTGTATTCATCAGGTTGGAAAGCTGATTGATCGGCCTGAAGAACAGCCTTGTATAGGAAACAAACGATGTAATCACACCGACTGTCGCCATGCCGTTCAGTGCCAATAAGGCACCTGCGCCTATCAATAAGGCATTCCCGAAATTATTGATGAAGTTATTGACGGGCCCCATGAAACCGCCGTACGTATCGGCAAGCCTGGAGGATGTCCGCAAAGCTTCATTGTGTGAATCGAATTGGGCGATCATCTTCTGTTCTTTTCCGAATAACGTGATCGTTTCCTTTCCGCTGATTCTTTCCTCCACGTACCCATTTAGCGCACCTAAATCCTTCTGCCTTTGGGAGTAGTTGCGGCTGCTGAACCGGATGATCAATTTGGAAGCCCAAATCATTATAGGAACGACCAGCAGTGCAACGAGCGCCAATATCCAATTCAGATAGAACATGGCTACGGCAACACCAAGAATCGTTAATACGGAAGATACGATCTGGACCACACTTTGTGTCATCGCGCTGTTCAGATTCTCTATATCATTGGTCACCCTGCTCATCAGCTCACCGTGATGCCGTTGGTCGAAAAATCGCAGGCTTAACGCCTGCAGCTTCGAAAACAGCTCTGAACGGATCGTCCGGATTGTCTTCAGCGAGACATTGATCATAAGGTATTGCTGCAGCCATGTGAAAAGGGATGTGAAAACATAAATAGCTGCCAGCAGGCAGGCCATTCTGACCGCTCCGCCCACATCCTTCGGTATGATGTAATCGTCAACGATCACACCAATAT
>CAKQBC010000011.1 GCA_934215995.1 uncultured Bacillus sp.
GCCCAGGACATCATGTTTACTGATGTAATATTGCATATGGATGAAATGTTTCGCATCCTGACTATCCTTGATTAGCGAGCGGAACTTTTTCTTTCCGTCGGTAAAGACTTTTACGCGGTTATTTTGGGATAATAGAGACTCATTGGAATTAAGGAGCATATAAATGAGGTCCCGATGCTTTTTTATGTAATCATGCCGGTAAAGGAACGTTTCTTCCTTTATTTCTTTTTCCTGTTGCCGAAGCAATTTATCCTTCTTTATTTTCCTTTTGTCATCCCATTGAAACAAGTGAATGCGGCTCAGATCCTGTCCAAGGTTCAGATACAGGATGAAGCCCACGATAGGGACGAAAAAAAGGACGAGCAGCCATGCCCATGTGGAGGTGGGGTCCCGTTTTTCACGGAAGACGACATATAGAGCAAAAATGATATTTAACAATAGAATAGCACTGGTTGTGATGCTCACAATATTTATCTTTCTCTCCCCCTTTTGCTATTTAAAAAGTTCTCTATACATTATAATACTATATCGTTTTTGAAAGTAAGTATACTTCCGGCCGGATTATTTTGCAGGGAGGATGAGTTTTTTGATTCGGAAATTGAGCCGAAAGATAGTAAACTAATAGTGGATAAAATAGGATAATGGGCCATGGTGTCTGGATTTTTATCTGCAGGCACACTGCTGGCGGAAGTTTATTGATTTGCCGGCGCAAGGTGAATACATAGAGGGAAGGCGGGGCAAAGACCTGCATGCCGCAAAAATGATTCGGATAAACGAGTGGCGAGGAGTGGTTGCATCATGGGTAGTGTCTGGCGTTTCATACGCCCATATAAGATTCCTGCGGGAATAGCGATAATGTTCATGCTGTCGGAATTGGCGGTCGAACTGGTCCAGCCGCTTCTGATGGCAAAAATCATTAATGAGGGGGTAATGGAGAGAGAGCCCGGGGTTGTGCTCCTGTGGGGAGGGGTCATGCTTTTGCTGTCTGTAGGTGCCTTCCTTGCCGGGATTATGAATACCTATTATGCTTCCCATACAAGCCAAGGCTTCAGTTATGACTTAAGGAACAGTACATTCAGGCATATACAATCTTTATCTTATTCGCAATTTTCTATATTTTCTACAGGTTCCCTGCTGACAAGGCTGACAAACGATATCCAGCAGCTGCAGAACACAGTGTTCATGATGCTCCGGATTATGCTTCGGGCGCCGCTCCTGATTATTGGCGGCTTAGCCATGGCCTTAATCGTTGATGTGAGGATGGGAATGTTTCTGGCGGTAACTGTACCAGTGATCTTTTTCTTCCTTATTTATATATTTACGAAAGGAAGCAGGATGTTCCGGATCGTGCAAGAGAAACTGGATCAGGTTAATACGGTGATCGGAGAGAATCTGACGGGAATGAAGCTGATCAGGGCATTCCAAAGAAGAGGCTATGAAGAGGAACGCTTTTCGGAGTCGAACGCTGAGCTGAAGGAAAAAACCTCCTCCGTCCTGCGCTTTATGGAAGTCACAATGCCATCATTGCTGCTTCTGATGAACATCACAATCATCATAATCCTTTGGTTCGGGCATAAGGAAATAAATGCCGCCAATACGGATGTGGGGAGTGTCGTCGCCATCGTGAACTATGCCACTCGGATTACGTCCTCCCTGTCGGTTTTTTCTTTCATTGTTATGGCTTTTTCACGGGCGAGGGCGTCGGCGCTGCGGCTTGATGAGGTGCTGAAAACCGAACCTTCGATGACCAATCCTGCTGAGCCGGCCGAATCGGCAGGGCTTAAAGGGGAAATCGCCTTTAGGAATGTTTCTTTTACATATGATAACCAATCTGTGTATGCGCTTAAGAATCTTTCATTTACTGTCGGTCCAGGTAAGACGCTCGCCGTATTGGGCGCTACTGGCTCAGGGAAATCGACCTTGGTTAATCTGATTCCGAGGTTGTATGATGCTGTGGAAGGTACAGTCGCAATTGACGGGACAGACGTAAGGGATATGAAGCAAACAGACCTGCGAATGTCAATCGGTGTTGTTCCCCAGACAGCGATGCTCTTTACCGGAACAATAAAAGAAAACCTGCTCTGGGGGAAACGGGATGCGACGGAAGAGGAACTGGAAGAGGCCTGTAAGGCTGCACAGATTTATGGACTGATCGAGCGGATGCCTGCCGGTCTTGACACAAGAGTCGGGCAGAAGGGCGTGAACTTATCGGGCGGGCAAAGGCAAAGGTTATCGATCGCCCGGGCACTTATGAGAAAGCCGGCCATTCTCCTGTTCGATGACAGTACAAGCGCTTTGGATATCAATACGGAAAGGCGGCTTTTAAGGGCCCTGGAAAATTATCATTCCACTAAAATATTTGTCACGCAGAAAATAAGCACCGCGAAGGAAGCGGATAAAATATTGCTGCTGAAAGACGGGGAAAAAATAGCGGAGGGCACCCATGAAGAATTGATGGAAAGATCGCCGCTTTATAATGACATATTGAAATCCCAAAACGAAGAGGGGAGGGGAAGTCATGTCGTTCAAACAGATCGCTGAACCGTTTCATTACGAAAAGGTCCTTTCCCCTGAGGATGTAAAAAAACCGTCCGGCAAGCAAAAATCAAAAGCGAAAGATATGAAGAGCACCATCAAGCGCATATGGGACATTCTGATGGCGGAGAAAAAAGCATTCTACCTGGTCATTTTATTGGTAGTGGCGAGTTCTGCTCTTTCGCTGGCCGGACCCGTTCTGATCGGCCATGTCGTCGACGGATATATCGTTGAGATGAGGGCGGACGGACTGCTCACAGTCCTGGTCTGGCTCGGTTTTATCTATATTGGCTATTCGTTCAGTCTTTGGCTTCAGAATTACCTGATGATCGGCATCTCCCAAAAAACCGTATCGTATATGCGGACTGAATTATTTGCCCATTTCCATAGCCTTCCTTTATCGTTTTTTGATAGAAGGCAGTATGGCGAGCTGATGAGCAGGGTGACGAATGATATTGAAAACGTCAGCTCCACGCTGAACAGTTCCTTTATCCAGATATTATCCAGCACATTGACCATATTGGGAACGGTTACGGTCATGTTTTGGCTGAGCCCGGCACTAGCGGTCATCACGTTCTGCACGGTTCCGCTTATGTACTATGGGATGAGGTGGATTACAAGAAGGACCGGGAAACTGTTCAGGCTGCAGCAGATAAGCCTTGGGGATGTAAACGGGACAATTGAAGAAAGCATCTCGGGACAGCGGATCGTCAAAGCCTTTTCCCAGGAGGATTCCGTGGCGGAAACGTTCAGGAGGAAAACGGAAGAACTTAAGGTGAATGGATATTGGGCACAAGTCTACTCCGGAAATATACCGAAGCTTATGAACCTGCTGAACAACTTGAACTATGCTGTCATCGCCGGGGCAGGGGGATATTTCGCCTACAAAGGCTGGATATCTATCGGAGCGATCGTTATATTCCTGGAGTTCTCCAGGCAATTCACACGTCCTTTGAATGATTTGGCAAACCAATTCAATACGATGCTTTCGGCAATAGCGGGGGCAGAGCGTGTATTTGAAATCATGGATACAGACGAAGAAGCATCTGATGAACGCGGCAAAAGAATGATTGGCGAGGTTGGTGGCAAGGTGACGTTTGATTCTGTTTCTTTTTCATATGATGCGGAAGGGGAAAACATCATAAAAGATTTCAGCTGCGAGGTGAATCCCGGGGAGACGCTTGCCCTGGTGGGGCCGACTGGCGCCGGGAAAACGACAGTTATCAATCTCCTATCCCGTTTTTATGAATACACTGACGGGGTGATCAGGCTCGATGGCAAGGACATCAGAAACTATACCCGGGCAAGTGTCCGCAGCCATATGTCTTTTGTTCTGCAGGAGTCTTTCCTGTTTCAGGCGAGCATAATGGAAAATATCCGCTATGGAAGGCTTGATGCAACGGATGAGGAAGTCATAAAGGCGGCCAGGGAAGCCAATGCCCACTCCTTCATTGAGAGGATGCCGGAAGGATACGCGACAATCTTAAAGAATGAGGGCTCTGACCTGAGCCAGGGGCAGCGGCAGCTGATTGCCATTGCGCGGGCCATATTGGCCGACGCCTCGATCCTGATTATGGACGAAGCGACCAGCAGCATCGATACAATCACAGAGTTGCAGATCCAGCAGGCATTAAAACGTTTGATGAAGGGGCGAACATGCTTTGTTATTGCCCATCGGCTGAATACAGTCCGGGATGCTGACCAGATCATCGTACTGCGGGATGGCAGGAATATCGAGCAAGGCACCCACGAGGAATTGATCGGAAGGCGAGGATATTACGCTGATCTTGTGCACGGCGGGCTGGCAGAGGATGAATAAGATAAATTGAAAAAGCGGGCAAATATTTGCCCGCTTTCTGAGTTCAGTTTAAGGATATTACATATACTTGTCCGAAACCTCGTTCCGGTTAAATGGGCTGTTCAGGTGAATTCATTCCTGAGTGTATGTTTTTTTAAGCGACTAAGCCCTACCTCTCTTAATCTCCACAGCTCCGAAGCTGATCCGGTTTGAATAAAAAAACATACCGTCTTTACAATTACTCAGCATTTTTACATAGCCTCCATTGGAACATTGTTGTATTCAAGGAATGTTAAAATTTCAGGATCCGGTTGATATACCGGATGCATGGAAGCCTGAATTCTTCCTGTTTCTCCTGTCAGGGCGCCCGTAGTCTATGGAGCGTGCGCTAAATGTCCCGTCAGTCTATTATTCCCGCTTCCTGAAATATAAAACATATTCCTTAGAATTCATACAATGTTTATAATTTACTGGAAATTAAAGTTATATAACATGTTAAGATGTATTCATAGGTGATACCGCAGTCTATTGTATGTTCCCTGGGTTTTGGTCATATAAAAGAAAATTGGGTGGGTGGAAAATGTGAACATCTTAACGATCATTGAATTGGAAAATTCAGAAGTGGAAGAAATCATTGAAGCATCGTTTGTATTTGTGGATGAACAATTATATGAAAACGTGGTCCAAACTTGCGTAGATGGCTTTGCCTCTAAGAGTACGAACGAACGAATTGATACCGATGACGCAATGGAAACTCTTTTTGAAAAACTAAAAGAAAAAGGAGTTATTCCTGCGGAAATTGAAGATTTCTCTTACGAACTGACTTCATGCGAAAGAATTAAAAGCAACAACCCGGCAAAAGCAGATTTGCCAAAGAAAATAGCGATCTCTTTTACACAGTCTAAATAATATAAATCTTAAAGCTGAACTCTTATCTTACCAGTTCAGCTTTTTTATGTCAAGTTTTCGTGATTGTCCGCAAAATTGTGAAGCTGAATCAGCATTTTCCCCTCAAATGTCCTTCCGTGTGCTGTGTGCTTCCGGGAAACGATTCAACTATATCGTCGAACCTCGAAGAGCTATGTGATATACCTTCAAAAACTCTCCTTTATGATAGAGCATTAAAATAACGGGAAATGCGCCTTTTTTAGGCGGGAAGTTATTAGGGGTGGGAAACATAAAAAGTGCCTTCGTATTGACACTTATAGAATGCTATAAGATTTATAGCTGAAATTGTTGTTTTAAAATAGTTTGGTTTCTGTATCGGTATTTCTGGCGCATTTGCTGCATAAATTCCAGCAAATTTCACTGTCGCTAAACATATAATTGGATGTAAAGGCAAAATAGACCAATTGTCGGCTGGGAAAATCGAGAAAACTTTTTTCTTAACAAATCATAACTTTCTTGTTATTCTATTAATAAATTATTGTCGAAAAGTGTTGTAAATATTTGGCGATAATTCGTAAAAGGACTTGAAGGGGGAAACTGTGTGGAAACTGGAGTAATTATCTCGATAATTATCTACATGGCTGGGATGCTGCTTTTAGGGTATTTTGCTTATAAGAGAACATCGAATCTTACGGATTACATGCTGGGCGGAAGGGATCTAGGTCCGGTTGTAACAGCATTAAGCGCTGGTGCATCCGATATGAGCGGTTGGTTATTGATGGGCCTTCCGGGATCGATGTATCTTCAAGGGGTTAGTGCCGGATGGATCGTTGTCGGATTGACGGTTGGTGCATACTTAAACTGGCTTTACGTGGCTCCGCGACTTCGTACATATACGGAAGTTGCAAACAACTCAATTACAATTCCTGATTATTTAGAAAATCGTTTTAGAGATACCTCAAGAATTTTACGTATTACTTCGGCAGTCGTAATTATTATTTTCTTCACCTTCTATACATCATCAGGTATGGTTGCGGGCGGTACACTTTTTGAAACCGCTTTCGGTTGGGATTACACAACCGGGATTATTGTGACTGCCAGTGTCGTCATTGCCTATACCTTATTTGGGGGCTTCCTTGCTGTAAGCTGGACCGATACGGTACAAGGCTTGATTATGTTCCTTGCGTTGATTCTTGTTCCGGCCGTTACAATCGCGAATGTTGGCGGAACAACATTGACGTTCGACACAATCCGTGAGATTGACCCGACGCTCTTGTCCGTATTTGAAGGTACAACAACAATCGGTATCATTTCATTGCTTGCCTGGGGGCTTGGTTACTTCGGGCAACCGCATATCATCGTTCGCTTTATGGCGATCACGAACGTAAAAGAAATAAAGAAAGCCCGCCGTGTCGGAATGGGCTGGATGATTTTCTCTGTTGTCGGTGCAATGTTCACAGGACTTGTGGGGATTGCTTATCTTAAGGATACGCCTCTTGTCGGAGGGCCTGAATCAGAGACGGTCTTCATTGTGCTGGCTGAGCAATTATTCCCGTCCATGATCACCGGTTTCTTGCTTGCTGCGATCCTTGCTGCTGTCATGAGTACAATCTCAGCGCAGCTTCTTGTAACATCAAGTGCTTTGACGAACGATTTTTATCAGGCATTCCTGAAAAAGAATGCATCTGATAAAGAGCTTGTGTTTGTAGGGCGGATGGCCGTGTTAGGCGTTTCCCTCATAGCCTTGTATCTTGCTTTGAACCCGAATGATACGATCCTTGGACTGGTCGGTTATGCATGGGCAGGCTTCGGTGCCGCATTCGGTCCACTGATCCTGATCAGCCTTTATTGGAAACGTATGACTAAATGGGGTGCTCTTGCAGGTATGCTCGGCGGTACTGTAACCGTCATCCTATGGGAAAAAATCAATTGGTTTACACAGAGCGAATCCGTTATCACATGGTTTAACGATGTGTATGAAATCATCCCTGGATTCATAGTCGGCGTTGTTGTCATCTACGTTGTCAGTCTGTTGACAGCACCGCCATCTAAAGAGATTGAACAAGAATTCGATGAAGCGAAGAGATTACAGCACGCAGAGTAATCTAATTCGGATGCTGGCTTCTATTGCAGAAGCCGGCTTTTTTAATCCGCTTCAACAAGGGATTCGACTTTTTTTGAATTAAGAGTTGAAAATGCGGCTGTTTATGTACAGAATAATAGGATACATTGTTTATATGTTTGAAAAAGGAGAAAATCAGAATGACCAACTCTTCATTTATAAATACATTGCCGGACGGCATGAGAAAGATATGGGAACAGGAAGGTTTCGAAAAGGCAACAAGCATACAGGGGCAGGCATTTCCACTGATTATGGAAGGAAGGGACCTTATCGCCCAATCTCCTACGGGGACAGGAAAGACCCTTGCCTACCTTCTGCCGTTATTGAATAAAATTGATGCTGACTCTATGCAGCTTCAGGTAGTTGTGCTGGCTTCCTCAAGGGAGCTTGTCATGCAGATCCATAATGAAATCCAAAAGTGGACGGCAGGGAGCGGCATCCGGTCAGCTTCCTTCATCGGCGGGGCAAACCTGAAAAGGCAGCTGGAGAAGCTGAAGAAGAAGCCGCATATTGTGGTGGGTACTCCGGGGAAAATCCAGGAGCTCATTCAGCAGAAGAAGATGAAGATGCATGAAGTGAAGACAATAGTGCTGGATGAGGTTGATACGCTGATTGTACCAGAGCACTTTGAAACAGTGTCTTCCATTATTAAAAGCACGATGAGGGAACGGCAATTGGTCCTGTTCTCGGCAACAGTCACCCCGGATATCGCTGGGCGCATGGGCGGGCTTTTGAACAATCCGGAATACATTCAAGTGAAAGCCGATGCTGATTTCAAAGGAAAAGTGGACCACATCTACTTTGTGTGCGAAAAGCGTGACAAGCCATTCATCCTGGAAAAAATAGCGCGTCTTGATGAGGGGAAAGCACTTGTGTTCATGAAAGACATCGGTGATATGGAATACACATCATCGAAGCTGGGCTTCAAGGAGATTGAAGTAGGCGTATTGCACGCTGATTCAAACAAAAGCGAACGGGAAAAAGCGATCAAGGGGTTCCGCAAAGGGACGTACCCGATGCTGCTTTCGACAGACGTAGCTGCAAGGGGACTGGATATTAAAGGGCTTACGATGGTCGTTCACTACGATCTGCCAAGAACAGTTGAGCAATATACACACCGTTCCGGAAGGACGGGCCGGGCTGGAAATGATGGGACGGTAGTCAGCATCATTACGCCTCAGGAGGAAAGAGACCTGAAGAGGCTTGTAAAGCAGCTGAATGTAACAGCTGTGAAAAAGGAGTTCTTCCAAGGCCGGATTGTGGACGAGAATCCAAACAAGAAAAAACCTAAATACACTCCTAAAAAGAGTTCCTTTCCGAAAGGACAGAAGCGGAAGTAATGTAAGATGATAAAGCAGGCGACATAGCGCCTGCTTTATTTTTGTATAGGGTACTGTTCTGGAAGTAAATGATTTACAAATTTATGGCATTTCACATAAAATGAAGTGTAGGAAAGAAAAAAGAGGAGAGCAAATATGGGAGAAAAATTTAAGAATATTGAAACGGCAGTGCTGCATGACGGATACGATTCAAAGAATCATAATGATAGCTTGGCGGTGCCGATTTATCAAACGTCAACATTCACATTCGAGAATGCAGAACAAGGGGAAGGACGCTTTGCCGGAGAAGTGGGCGGGCATATTTATTCAAGGCTCGGTAACCCGACGGTAGACGTACTGGAGAAGAAGATAGCCACACTGGAAGGCGGCGAGGCGGCACTTGCGTTTGCATCAGGGATGGCAGCTGTATCGGCCGTATTGCTCGGCATTACGAAAACAGGGGATCATGTCATTGCCTCACAGGGCCTGTATGGATGCACATTCGGGCTATTGAAGCTAATGAAGCAAAAATACAACATTGACCATACATTCAGTTTCCTTGATTCAGAGGAAGAATTGGAGAGCATCATCAGGCCGGAAACATCATGCATTTACATCGAAACGCCGATCAATCCGACGATGAAAATGATAGATCTTGAAATGATTGTTAAAGTGGCCAGAAAACATAACGTCCCGGTTGTTGTGGATAATACATTTTCAACGCCTTACCTGCAAAAGCCGCTTGAATTGGGCTGTGATGTCGTCGTGCACAGTGCGACGAAATACATCGGAGGCCATGGCGATGTGGTTGCAGGGCTTGTTGTCGGCTCAAAAGAGTTCATTGATTATATCCGGTCGACCACACAGAAGGACATCGGGGGCATCATCGGCCCGTTTGACGCCTGGCTGCTGATTAGGGGATTAAAGACACTCCCTGTAAGAATGGATCGCCATTGCGACAATACAGAAAAAATATTCGCCATTCTGAAGCAGAATCCGAAAGTAAAATCTATCTTTTACCCGTGTGACAATGAGAATACCGACTATCCGATTATGGAAAAGCAGATGAAGAGAGGCGGCGGGTTGATCTCATTTGAAATAGACGGGAACAAGCAGGATGCACAGCGTTTCCTGAATACAATGAAGCTTGTGAAGCTGGCTGTCAGCCTTGGCGATACAGAAAGCCTGATTCAGCATCCCGCATCTATGACGCATGCGGGCATTCCGAGGGAAAATCGCTTGGAAATGGGAATCACGGACGAATTGATCCGCCTGTCTGTCGGGCTGGAAGCTTGGGAAGATATATGGGAAGACCTGAAGCAAGCGCTTGATTCGCTATAATAGCTTTTGCAGCAGAAAAAGAAAGAATGGAGCGATGCCATTTAAGACATCGCTCCATTCTTTCTTCATATCACTTTTGATCATGGGAATGGTTCCGGCTTTTCAGGGTGTATTCCAGAATAGGGACGAAGCAAAAGGGATGGCGATTGCCCATAAGAAAACCAATGCGTTCCCCAGTAATCCTGTTATTATTAGAGCCCTCTTCTTAGAAAAGATGGCAGCAGCCATTCCGATAATCGGAAGTACCGCCGTTATTGCCATTGCTGGTTTTGTAAGAAAATCCTCGTTGTAAAAACCTAACGCGAACAAAATCAAAGATATTAGAAAAGCCGCAATCGACACCCCGCCAGAGTACTTCATAACCTTCCTCCACTCACTTGAACAAAAAGAATTCTTTTATTGCCTGTAAAAGCTGATGTGTTACCAAAGGCTTTTTTTCTTTTTACGGAGCAGCGGGATCGCGACCAGGATGGCTGCTGACAGTATAAAGGCAGCATAGGAAACGACCGCATGCTCTTCCCAATTGCGGTAGCCGATTCCGGTGAATGCCCAAATGAAGACAAGCGGATATAACCAGTCCCGGTTCATGTAACGGAACAGAAGGGCGATTGCCGTCCCAAGTATAAGGACAATGACCGTCCATAATTCATCGGAAATTCCGAATCCTCCCCAGCCGATATACTTCAGATAATATGAGATATTGACGATTGTTGCGACGCTGATCCAACCGATATAGATTGAGAATGGAAGAATATCCATAAGAGTGTGCCCGGTTCGCTGAATGCTTGTATATAAGCCAATCAATGTGATGAGCAAGGCTGCCATTACAATCACAGAGGCGAAAAATTGCTCATAATGCCACAGGAACAGCCACGTGGCGTTCAATAGGTTGGACATAATGAAAAAGAATGAGGACTTCCGGTAAACATCAAGATTCCGGCGGCTGGACGGAATTTGCCGGATGACCCATATTCCGCACAGGATATAGATTACGGTCCAGATGGAAAAGACGTAACCCGGCGGAGTAACGAGAACATCAAGCTTATTGGATATTTCGCCTGTAGTCTGATTGTTCAAGGGCAGTATATTGCCGTATGCATTCACAATGATCGTAAGTATGAATGTAAAGATATTTAATACAAGGGCAAACATAGAAACCTCCTAAGAAACAGATTTGTTTCACTAATACCACTAAACGAGCAAAGTAACACACTTCAGGATATACCAGGCAGACAGCGGGGCAGAGCCTTCCGCTGTAAATGGCGTTAATCGGTATATTGAAAGGGTCTACAGTTTCTATGCTGAACCGGCTGCCAGGCGTTTTCAGGTTGGGACGCCTGGCGAATAGAATTTCACTCAGTATGTAATTTTAAAAGATGTGTAATCGGGTTCTTCCTGAAGTTCCTTCACGTCGATGAAGTCAACAGTTGAGTAGGGAGGGCCTTCTGAAACGGCGCGGATGAATCTATCCAAATCACGGTCTTCCCCGGTGGCTTCAATCTCTACATTTCCGTCAGGCAGGTTGCGGACCCAGCCTTTGATGCCGAACTTTTCTGCATTCATAGAGGTGAAATACCGAAATCCGACGCCTTGAACATTGCCTTCAACGATGATTGACACGGCTTTCATTTCTGCAGATCACTCCTTCTGTTGAATTATTTTCTTATTTTAATAGTAGCATACTTGCCGAATCAAAAAATATCTTTCTCTGGAAATCCTCTATACTTCATATAGGGAAAATATAGTATGATGTAAATGATTGGGAAATAGACAAGGGGGTTGGTGAAATCATGAGATTAAAAGATAAAGCAGCAATCATTACTGGCGGTGCGAGTGGAATCGGATGGGAAGCTGTTCAATTGTTTGCGCAAGAAGGGGCAAAAGTAGCCATTGCTGATTTCAATCAGGAGGCAGCCGAGGAAAAAGCCGCATCACTTGGGGATAATGTGATGGCTGTCCATGTGAATGTCGCGGACCGTGAAAGTGTCGAAGGAATGGTAGAGCAGGTTGCCGGCAGATTCGGGGGAATCGATATCCTTGTCAATAATGCAGGCATCACGAAGGATGCCATGCTGAAGAAACTGGCGATTGAAGACTTCCACAGAGTCATCGATGTCAACCTTACAGGAGTGTTCCATTGTACGCAAGCCGCACTGCCATACATAGAAAAAAGTACAGCGGGGAGAATCATCAACACAACTTCCGTTTCAGGCGTCTATGGGAATGTCGGGCAAACAAACTATTCAGCGGCAAAAGCCGGTGTAGTCGGCATGACAAAAACATGGGCTAAGGAGCTCGGAAGAAAAGGCATAACAGTGAATGCTGTCGCACCTGGCTTCATTGCGACTTCTATGGTTGAGACAATGCCGGAAATGATCATCGAACAGGTGAAGCTGCTGATCCCATCGCAAAAACTCGGCAGGCCGCAGGATATAGCGAATGCCTATCTATACTTGGCTTCAGATGAAGCGGGATACGTCAACGGAACTGTTCTGGAAGTGGACGGAGGCATGTTGGTTTAATGGAAAGGAGTGTCTAAGGCAGGCACTCTTTTTTGGAGATTTCACTGTTTTTATTCGGGGGAAACCAGCTTAAATGGGTAAGGGAAGGGGGGAGGGAACGTGAAGGCAATCAGGCCTGCTATATACGTTTATCTTATCGTTTGTGTGATCGCCATTTTGGTTCCTGCATCGGAAGGCTATGGCAACATTGCCTGGAAGCTATTTGTTGGGCAAATCTTCGCATTGCCGGCTTTTTTCATAGCTGCTTTGATTTCAATCAGAATAAAAAGAAGAGAAGGCAATCACTTGAGATGACAATGTTGGGAAGTGCAGAAGGGTCTTGGTTGAAGAATTGGAGAAATCACTTTACCATGGTTGGTGAAGCGGTAAGTAAAAATAGTGGGAGGATGGCCTATTGAATAAGTTTTATCTTGCAGTGACGTATGAGGTTTGCGAGCATAATGATCTTTACATGGACATGAATGAATATACGATAGAACAATCGGATGATCTGGAAGAACGAGTGAAAGAAATCGCAAAGACAGATATTGCTCCGATCATTAAGGTATATGAATCGGATACGAGGGATTTTAGCGGATGCAAACTGTACAAAGAGTATAGCTTCCAAGAGTATGAATGCAATTGCGACGAAGAATTATCCTAAATGTAAGCGGGCTGTACTTGAAAAGGGATAAAAAATGGACTGCCAGGAGGCGATGAGATGAAGACGTTCGACTTTAAATCGGGAACGAAGGTTATGGTTGATGAAGATAGAATAGTGATCGAGAGAACAGGCGGAAAAAGTGCAATGAAAGGCTTATTTGCTGGCCGGGCAATGGGACAAATGACTATTAAAACTTCGGCGATGACAGGATTGATTCACTTTGCCGACTACCTCCTTATCTGTGCTTCCGGATTGCCGGCCCCGAATGATTTCAAACTGTCAAGTGTGTCTGAAATCAAACAGTATCCAAACTGTATAGTGGCAAAAGAGGAAGAGTTGCAGGAATTATATCAATTCTTAAACGGACTTATAAAATAATTTTGTGAAAAAGTGAATAAAAAAGAGCCCGATATTAAATCTAAAATAGCCTTTATCTAGGATTACTTCAGTAACTAAGATAAAGGCTTATTGAATTGATTCACCTTTTAATAAAATGAGCGGAGCATATCGCTCTCAATATCGGTCCAAAGGGCAGTATCTGAATAATAGAGTTCCTTCAGTCCCTCGGCGTATTCCTTGAAGCCTTGTTCGAAATCAGGAGAATCTTTGGGCGGCAATGCTTGTTTTCTGTCGTTGACGATTGATTGGATTTTTTCGGCACGCGGACCCCACCGTGCATATTCGTTTCCGTATTCGTCAATCAGAATGATGATCGGGATAGCCCGGGCAGTGCCATTCGTCAGGTATTGATCCATAAGCTCCAGATTTTCATCACGATCGAGATAGCGTGTCTTTATATTCCCTTCTCTCGCGATGTGCATGAAAACAGGCAGGTTGACCATGGCATCGCCGCACCAGTCTGCAGTCAAAACAATAGCCCGTAAATTTTTATCAGCAAGCTCCTGTGCCTTTTCGGCAGAATGTAATGTAAATCGGTCTCTTATGCTTAATAGCTGCTCTTGGTTATGTCGCATGCTATCGATGTATTCAGCTTCGGTAAGTCCTCTATCAAACCATTTACCCAAATCCATTGTCCTAGCCTCCTTGTTACTCACATACTAGCATGAGTATGAAAGCGGTGTAAATAAAATGCTCAACATTCAGAAAATGATGCTGAAAAGCCAAGCGGCAGCAAAAACCCCAAACGTATGCCTGGGGTTATCTACGATTGGCCCTGCCGAAATACATAAGGAGATTATGTACCGGTATCTTTTTAATAAGACAGTGCAAGTTGAATCTATCAAAATACTTACACTTTTTGCAGTTTGTTGATCACCTGCAATGAACGTCCTGTGCCGATTGCAACTGCCTCCAATGGCTGCGGTGCAATATGGACGGGTACAATGATTTCATTGCTTAACCATTCCTGCATGCCATGGATCAAGGCTCCGCCGCCTGTCATGATGACCCCCCGGTCCACGATGTCTCCACTTAATTCAGGAGGACAGCTTTCCAGTGTGGAACGGATTGATTCAAGTATATGCAAGAGTGATTCTTTAATCGCTTCTTGTATTTCTGTCGAATCAAGCGTGATTGTTTTTGGCAGTCCGGTCAATAGATCTCGGCCCCTTATTTCCATTGTTTGCGGATCATGCTCTACGAGAGCATAGCCGATTTCCATTTTCACCTGTTCGGCTGTCCGTTCCCCGATCAATAGATTGTATTTTTTTCGGACGAAAGAAACAATGTCTTCATCCAGCTGATCGCCGCCGATTCGGATAGAGTTGCAGGAAACAACCCCGCCGAATGATATGATGGCCACTTCTGTCGTGCCTCCACCGATATCAACTATGACATTTGCAATCGGGTCTTCAACAGGCAGGTCGGCTCCGATTGCTGCTGCGACAGGCTCCTCGATTATGTGGACCTGTTTCGCGCCGCAGCTCTTAACGGCATCATGGATGGCCCGTCTTTCTACGGAAGTGGCCCCGGATGGTGTACAAACGACCACGGTCGGCTTTCTCATCGATAATCCGATTTTTTTTCCGGCTTTTCTCATCACATGCTTGAGCATCTCTGTCGTGATTTCAAAATCAGCAATCACTCCGCCTTTCAATGGGCGGATGGCCACTATCTTTCCTGGTGTTTTCCCTATCATGTTTTTTGCATCTGCGCCTACAGCCAATACGTTTTTTGTCTCTTTATCAATCGCAACAACTGAAGGCTCATTCAGGATGATCCCCTTATTTTTGCTGTAAACCAAAATATTTGCAGTCCCCAAGTCAATACCTATCTCTGCATTTGATAACATACTGTTTCACTCCTTAGATAAGTTTGACCCCCCATCTTTACTATTCTAGCGAAAATATGAAATTTGTAAAATGAAGTGTATTTGGAAATAATATCAAAATGGACGAAACAATAGATTTAACCGGCGATTGTCTCGGTTTTGGCAGGCAAATTCCTGAAGGTGGCCATGTACAGCAAGGCGCTGACCACAGTGAAACCGAACAGGATTATGAATGTCATTGAATTGCCGAACCATTCGGTCATTGTAATAGCCAGAGGTGCAAGCATACGGCCGATCGTATACCTTAATCCTGCAGCTGCGAAGTACTGCCCCCGCATATGTTCCGGAGCAATCTTGGAAATGAAATTGTTTTGGATTCCGACGGTCATCAGCTCCGCAAACGTGAAAACAGCCATGCTGAGAATCAGCCCCCAAACCCAATGCGTGCTTGCGGCAATCAGCATCGCAACCCCATAGCACAAGGAAGATGCCACAAAAACGGAGCGCTCCTTAAAGCTTCCCATCCACTTTGAGACAATCACAGTGAAGAGGACAACCAACAGTCCGTTTTCAGCAATCAGAATCCCGAAAGCCTGTTCACCGCTTACTTTCATTTCCCATCCATTGAAGGCGAATAAAGTTTGGTTATGTACGACTTCTTTCGTGTATACCGGATAAAGCAAGTCAAGCTGAAGAAATGTCATGCTGGCAAAAATGCCTCCCAATATGAAAAGCAGGAAAACCCGGTCGTGGAGGATAATGCCATATTCCTTGAATTGCCTTGCGAGAATTGCCAGGGCGCCGCCCTGGCTTTGGCCGCTTATTCCCTGTAAGACCTGAGGCGCTGTTTCATGGGATAATTTATATAGCAGGAGCCCAAGCACAAGGTTTGTGATACCGGCCATCAAGAGCAGCTCGAAACGGTGATCGGCATAAAAAATGCTGCCCAAAAGCGGACCGATCACTACTGCAATATTAATAGACGTATAAAAGATAGCAAAGACGCTGCTTCGGTCTTTTTCGGGAACTACATCGGCAATCATGGCCTGGCTGGCCGGCCAATAGAAAGAACTGAAAATACTGACAATAGAAAAACAGATAAATCCGAGTATCGGCGAATCAAGCCAGGGAGAAGCAGATAAAGCGAAAATTAGATAGGCGATGCCCTGCCCGGCGCTTGCAGTCACCATCATTGTCTTTCTTCCGAACCGATCCGAGAAATACCCGCCCAATAGGTTTGCGATGACAGCAAATGCCTGTGACACAACGAGCAGCGTGCCTGCAAGTGTCTTCCCGAATTCGTCCGAAAAGTAAATCGCCAGAAAGGGGAAGAACATCCAGAAAGTGATGTTCACTATAGCTTCCCCGCCTAAGCGGACTTTCAGATTGATATCCCAATCTCTCAATTTCATAGGGACCTCCCAATTATTCTAGTTTATTTCTCTTAACGAAGTATTTCTAATTATACAACAATTCCTTGCCGTTGATTCCAACTATTTAAAGATAATCATTGATTTGCATATTGCTTTATATCTTACCCATGGGGGTATATAATGATTATATATGAAGTTATGAAAGAATGTGAGGGGGCTTACAGGATGACGAAGAAAATAGTAATAGTTGGCGGAGTAGCCGGGGGTGCGACTGCGGCGGCGCGCTTAAGGAGGCTGGACGAGCAATCGCAGATTGTTCTGTTTGAACGCGGTGCATACATATCCTTTGCTAATTGCGGATTGCCGTATTATATCGGCGATGTGATTAAGAATCGCCAGTCTCTGCTTGTGCAGACGGTGGAAGGTATGTCGAAACGGTACAAAATAGATATACGGACCGAGACGGAAGTGGTTGCAATCAATCGGCAGGACAAGACAGTTACAGCTAAGAACCTCTCGACAGGAGAGACTTATACAGAAACCTACGATAAACTGATCCTTTCGCCGGGGGCGAAAGCAATCATTCCTCCAATCAAAGGCTTGCAGGAGGCGAATAACCTGTTCACCTTAAGGAATGTCCCGGATACGGACCGCATCAAGTCGCATGTGACAGAACAAAAACCAAAAAGGGCAGTGGTCATCGGCGGCGGCTTCATTGGTCTTGAAATGGCTGAGAACCTTGTCCATGCAGGAGTAGAGGTGACGGTCGTTGAACAATCAAGTCAGGTAATGCCGCCACTTGATTATGAAATGGCATGCCTTGCCCATAAACAGTTGAAGCAAAACGGAATCCAGCTTGTGCTTGAGGACGGAGTGGACTCGTTTACTGATAATGGACGTAAAGTCATCCTTTCTTCAGGGCGTGAATTGGAGAGCGACCTTACCATTCTATCCATCGGTGTTAGACCAGAGAATGGACTGGCGGATACAGCGGGGCTTGAACTCGGTGAAAGGGGAGGAATCGTCGTGGATGAATACATGCAGACGAGTGACCCTGACATCTACGCAGTAGGTGATGCAGTGCAGGTGAAGGATTACATTTTCAAGCAGGACACGATGGTTCCGCTCGCTTGGCCGGCCAATAGACAGGGTAGGATTGTGGCGGATAACATTTATGGGCATAAAACTCCTTACAAGGGCACCCTCGGCACATCCATCGTGAAATTATTCGATATGACGGCGGCTGTTACAGGCCATAATGAAAAAATGCTAAACAAGCTTGGTGTTC